>NZ_JBFUHJ010000617.1:0-2610 GCF_056402455.1 Paenibacillus sp. P4_A7
CTGCCCGTTAGCTTAACAAAGAAAGGGAGCAGCTGCCGTAGCAAATTGCTCCCTGTTTGTTCAACTATAGTTACCCGTTAGCGGAATACTTAACCAAATAATTTGAATATCAAATATCAAAGTCTTACGAGTTACCCGAAAGCTCTCACTTCTTTAAATAATTTTGTAGGCATGTTTATTTCGCGGAAATTTATACTGATTTCGTTATTTTGATTACGTATTTGAGAGACTATTTAAATGTATTATTAATAGGTTTACTAAAAGATAGCTCTATTATTTCTATATCAAAGTATTCCTGTAATTGCTTTTTAGTGAGAGGTGTAGCGTCAATTCTAGTAACTTTAGGGGATTCATTATAAGTTTCGACATAGCATATATGCGGCTTTGCATGTATGGCTGATTTTGCGTTTGGATCACCCAAATAATACATTCCTTCACCATAGTCAAAATAAACTTCAACTTGAGTGTTAACTCTTTGAGGATTTAAAACAGAGTGTACATTTTCATCAAGTAAAATGGAAATTTTATCTGTTCCACTTTTTAAGTATTCATTCCAAGTTCGAGATTTTCCAAATCCACCTGAAATATCAAAACCAGCAAAGTCAACGATTACAGTATCTTTAACTTCATATATTTCCCCATTCAATTTATATTTTAAACTGAATGGAAATTCACCATGCTCTATTGTTGGTKGTAATTGATTAMCACAACTAGAAATAATAACCATAATTGAAACAATAGCAATGACTATATATATTACTTTATATCTTATTTTTCTCACAATAGCACCTACCAATATATGAATAAAATTTTTAACTTAATTATATAATAAAAATTACTCTTGTCCTTCAACCACCTCCGAATTAAAGGATATTCTGAAATATGTCTTAACTATCTACCATATTATATTAAAATATCTAAATCAAATATTGCCGCTTTGCCGACTCTTTTCATATTCCCCCACCATTTATGCATGTCAAATGTGATAAGAAACAGAAATTCAACTCAATTACTCACTATCCTGCCCGTTAGCTTAATAAAAAAAGGGAGCAACTGCCGTAGCAAACTGCTCCTTGTTTGTTCAACTATAGTTACCCGTTAGTTGAACAAAATAATCTTCTCTAACAAATCATCGAGATTCCCATAACATTTCTCTACCTCGGGTAAATGATAAAATGTACTCGTTGTTTCAAAGTTGTCTATTGCCCCTTCTGGTGAATAAAGAAAAATCCTCTTACCTATACCGAGTGCAATCCCTAATTCAATATGAGTGCCTTTTCCCCCTGGTAATAGCACAATAACCAAATCGGATTCTACTTCTGCGTTTTTTTCAAGTTGACCTATTTCTTTTAAATCTTCAAATGTGGAGGTTTTCTCTGTCTTTGCTTTCGCATTTTTCGTCCAATCATAAGTATGAATATAACCCTTACTCTTTAAATGATCAGTAACATAATGAACAGCATCTATATTCTTAAAACTTGATGCCACATAAAATTTTTCCACTCTTTCTCTCTCCTTCTTTCTAAAAACGTGTGTTGTAATCCTATATATTCTGCCTGAATACCATACAAACCTGCCCGTTAGTTGAGTGAAAAATGGAGCATCTGCACCGCGGCAGCATGCTCCAATATCGTTTCCCGTTAGCTTAACGCACAAACGTAAATATGTACCTGTAGTAAGTAAAGGGCACCCGAAACAGTTACGTTCATCGGCGTCGCCTTCTTAAGGATATGACCAGCAAGATAAATAATGTTAGAAAAACTGTAAGAACTAAAACGATTATGAATCGGTTATTTGTTTCCTTATTAATAGAAGATATTTCTAATTGATCCTCTTGAGGGCTTGTTATCTTAGATGGTTCATATCCTGCTCCCAATGCTTTAAGTTCTTCTTGTGCGGATTCAAGATTCTTRGTTCCCTCACAAAGACCTGTTTCAAGTCGATCTGGTTTACCATAGGCAAAAACGATAAATTCTTCATTCACTTCGAATCCCTCATATCCACAACTTGCCGAACTCAATGCTGTGTAAACAGTCGTTTGAGAATCCAATTCTCCTTTCCAAACCTTTTTCACTTCGAATTGAGCTTTTACAGGATCTGCGGAAGACCAAATCTTCCCCTTAACAGGTTTTGTCAAACTCAATAATTTGCCCGTAAAAATTGCGGTTTTTCGATTCATCTGATCTTCTATGCTTGGGGGTTCAGCACAAGAGCATGCATGGACAGTTAAAGGTGCTACCACAAACCACGTACTGAACACGAACAAAAAACTCAGTAAGGTCATTGTTATTCTTTTCCACATTTTTATCACCTCATCGGAATGGTGGCAAATTCCTAACTAGCTTTTAGACGTTTTTAATGAAAGAATGGTTGCGTTATCCTGCCCGTTAGCGTAACAACAGATAACTCAACCAATATGAAATATCCTACCTATAATTCCAATAACCATCATAAGTAGAGGACCTACAATTATAAACCCTACTATTACTGCAATAAATTTAAGAGGAGTTGATATTCCTCTTCGTTCACCAATTGTATCTGATTTTTGATTTATTTTCTTAATTTCACCATCAAGTATTTCCCGATTCAACTCTTCCGACATTCCCCATC
>NZ_JBFUHJ010000618.1:0-2593 GCF_056402455.1 Paenibacillus sp. P4_A7
CCTATAAAGGAAAGTTAAGAGAAGCTATACATTATGTATCAAGCAGCATGATGATTAAAAATAGAAAATTCTTACTCGACTCACCGCGTAAGTCGATTACCCTTATCGCGATTCCGTTTGGGGTGTTACTTTACTGCTATATTCAGAATACAAGTAGAGCTACTGTTATGAAGGGAACGGAAAGATGACGATGTTATGGCTTACACTGGTTTTCGTGTTCGCGATGTCCCTTATGGCCAGATATTTCGCTGCTCCTGCTGTAGTGGAAGCAGCATATATCCAACCGAATAAGATCTTAGCAGCGATAGCCGGGTTTTCTTTAGCGTTGGTAGCAGGGCTGCGTAACAATATTGGTGACACATTTTTCTATATGCACTCGTACAAAGTCAATGATTTTAGTTGGCAAGCCGTTATCCAGGGGAAAGATTTAGGATTTAACATCTTACAAATATTATTGAAGGAAATCTCTGATGATCCACAAATTTTAGTGTTATCAACTGCTTTGGTAACAAATCTACTGATTGTAATTGTGCTCTATAAGTATACAAGACTATATGAATTGAGTTTATTTGTTTACATAACATCTGGCGCCTTTATCGTTTCAATGAATGGTATTAGGCAATTTTTGGCAGCGGCCATTGTGTTTGCGGCTACCAAATCGCTCGTTGAAGGTAAATGGAAAACGTATATGCTGGTTGTCTTGTTTGCTTCGTTATTGCATCAAAGTGCGCTGATCATGCTGCCGCTCTATTTTATAGTACGAAGAAAAGCCTGGACAGGAATAACTTTTGCTTTCCTACTATTGGCTGTTCTCATTGTTATGGGTTTTAGTTATTTCTCAGACATTTTGTTTGCTGCTTTAAAAGATACCCAATATGGCGAATATAAGACTTTCAACGAAGGTGGAGCAAGTATAATTCGGGTATTGGTATATGCAGTACCGCTTATAATTGTTTACTTTGGAAGAAACAAGTTAAAGGAAATTTTTCCTGATAGCGATATATTTGTGAATATATCTATTCTGGGACTAGTCTTACTAATAATTTCTACTCAAAATTGGATTTTTGCTAGGATGAGCATTTATTTTAGTTTGTATCATTTAGTTTTGCTAGGGTGGCTCGTAAAATTGTTTCGTCCAAAAGACCAGAAACTAGTCTACATAGCAATAATATTTTTCTATTTATGTTATTTCTATTTCGAGAATGTAATTACATTGGGATTACAATACAGAAGTGATTACTTGAGTTGGTTTAATTAAAGGAGGTAGTAAAGTGGACAAAGTGGAGCAAATTCCACGCATCCTGCATTATTGTTGGTTTGGACGCGGTGAGAAACCGAAGAAGATCGTGAAGTGTATGAAAAGCTGGAAACAACATCTAGATGATTATCAGTTTATGGAGTGGAACGAGGATAATTTTGATCTGTCCGCTAATCGTTATGTAAAAGAAGCATACGACGCCCGTAAGTTTGCATTCGTAAGTGACTATGTACGATTATATGCGCTCTATCATTATGGCGGTGTCTATTTGGATACGGATGTTGAGGTCATTAAGCCGCTTACGCCTTTTCTGAAACATGAAGCCTTCTCAGGATTTGAAGACCAGACTTACCTTCAATCAGGGACGATGGGGGCAGCAGCAGGTCATTCATGGATAAAAGAGCTTATGGAAAATTATGACGGAAGAAGCTTTTTAGGTCCTGACGGAAGCTATGATTTGACGACTAATACAGCGGTCATAACAGAAATTTGTAGTAAGCATGGCTTATTACTAAACGGAGAGTATCAGGTGCTTAGTAATGGTGTTACCTTTTATCCGAGAAGTTATTTTAGTCCATACGACTATATAAATGGCGAAAATTTCATCACAAACGAAAGTCACACGATTCATCATTTCGCACAAAGTTGGCTCCCTGCGCATGTGCGAGTCAGAGGTGATATTAAAAGAATTATAAGCCGATTGGTTGGTCCAAAAGTGATATCGAAAATGAGAGAAAAGCTAAATTCAAACTAAATAAAAACAGATTGAAATTTAGGAGCCGAATGATGATAAAACGAATATTTGATCTTATTATTTCATGTTCTCTATTGATTGCGCTATCTCCAATTATTTGTACGACAGCAATATTAGTACGACTCAAACTAGGAACACCGATTGTATTCAAACAGCAGCGTCCAGGTCTGCACGGGATTCCCTTTTATGTGTACAAATTTCGATCGATGACGGATGAGAAGGACAGCTATGGAAAAATATTGCCGGACCATCTCAGGCTGACCAATCTGGGAAGGTTTATGCGTAAATATAGCTTGGATGAGCTTCTACAGCTTATTAATGTTGTTAAAGGCAACTTAAGCCTGGTAGGACCAAGACCACTGCTAATGGAATATTTGCCACTGTACACGGATGAACAAGCAAAGCGACATTTAGTAAAGCCAGGTATAACTGGTTGGGCTCAAATTAATGGGAGAAACTCAATTTCGTGGGATGAAAAGTTCGCGTTAGATGTTTGGTATGTGGAAAATCGTAGTTTACAACTTGATTTAAAAATTTTGTTTCTAACCATTAGTAAGGTTCTTCGTTCTGATGGAATAAGT
>NZ_JBFUHJ010000619.1:0-2591 GCF_056402455.1 Paenibacillus sp. P4_A7
GCTTTAACTGTCTACATAGAGCCCGGTATATAGTCATGCATCAGCACAATATCTCCGTTACGAGCATTATTAAGTACTTTATTTACAATTTGATTCACTCCGGGGCTTTTCCAGTCATTCGTATCCTGATGCCATGACCACAAAATCGTCTTGTAACCAAGCATTGTGGCGATATGTATCGATTGCTCATTGTAATAACCGCCTGGGGGACGAAATAAGTTAGGTTTTTTTCCTGTTAATTCTTCCAAAGCCGTCTCCGTTTTCAATATTTCCTCACGAATGATATCAGAACTAATCGATCTTAAAAAATAAACATGATTATACGTATGGTTCGCAACCTCATGTCCTTCAGCCACCTCCMGTTTAATCATTTCAGGATAGCGAAGTACTTTATTTCCGAGCACAAAAAATGTCGCTTTAGCATTGTATTTGCTTAACAAATCAAGTATTTTCTCAGTCGTTTCAGGATAGGGACCATCGTCGAACGTTAACGCTATTTTCTTATCCTCTGTCGGAACCTCCCATACTACCTCACCACTTTTTTCATAAAAATGACGATCCTTCTTAACCGGATTCCCGAATCCGCATAATAGAGCAGCAGTAAGCATCATGCTGCATCCCGTAAAACATAACGTTCTCCACTGTTTCAATTAGAATCACTCCTTAGAAAGAGAATAGGGGTCGACAGTTCATAGTGCGCTGCCGACCCGTTATTCAATCATTTATTTATCGCAAAGGCATCGTTACTGTTTCTCCGATATCTCGAATGATAAGAGCAACATCATTTGCCATTGTTTTAATAGGATGACCTGTAGACATGTTTGTATTCAGAGATTTAATTTTATGATGTAAATTTTGTTCAGAGGTTACGTGAATATCGTACTGCGGATATTGCCCTTTCAAAGCGGCATAAACTTGCTTCTCAATTATTGCTTTTTTCCCTTTATTGTCTATATCAATGCCCACAACTGCCTGATTATTATTCACAACGGCTGTTGCCTCAGTCACACCGATTACTTTCCGGGCTCGATTGGCAAGTTCCTCAGATTGTTGCTTTGGGTTCAATGTGTTCGTTCTATTATTCATCGAATTGTACCGATTATCTCTTGTATTTAAGTTGTCATCAATTACTTCATTATTGTAAGGCAACGTCTTTTGTTCCATTCGAATCATATGTTCTTTTGTTCGCAATGTATTTTGTTTCGCCGTATAACCTTGACCACATGCGGATAATGAAACACCTAATGTAAGAACCATAATAGACGTTATTACAGGCTTCAATTGTTTTTTCACTCGTTTACACCTCCGTTTTGATACTCATAAGGTTTACTACATGCAAGGATACATACATGGGAATTCAATCTGACATTGTAATAAACCTCGGATGAAATGCTATCCTTATGAACAACTTAAAGAAGTTCGTTACGGTAAAAGGTACATAAATTCCTATTCTACTTTTCTAAACTTATCAGAAGGAGTTAGGTGCATGTTCGTGGAAAAGTCGAAAAAGTGGGATTTAGCCGCATTGGCTTCCATTCCTTTAGTTATGACTCTTGCTAATTCCATGCTGATTCCTGTACTCCCATTAATGCAAAGAGAATTAACTATCTCCCCCTTGCAAGCCAGCTTAATCATCACGGTATATGCTGCGGTTTCCATCATCTGTATACCTATTGCTGGGTATTTGTCAGACCACTATGGACGCAAGCGATTATACTTATTGGTTTAACGATTGCCGCAGTCGGAGGCTTATTGTCAGGTCTAGGAGCATGGCTATTGAATAGTCATGTTTATGCCGTTATTTTAACGGGAAGATTTATTCAAGGAATTGGTGCGGCCGGCGCATTTCCAATTGTTATTCCTTTGGTTGGTGATATGTTCGACAGTGAGGAAGAGGTGAGCAGCGGTCTAGGAATGATTGAGACCTCTAATACATTCGGTAAAGTTATAAGTCCTATATTGGGTTCAGCACTTGCGCTGGTCGTTTGGTTTCTGCCTTTGGTCGTAATACCCGTAATATCTACTCTATCCATTATTGCTGTTATATTCCTTGTCAAAGCTCCTGCACAACAAGAGAAAAGCGATAATAGCCTAAAAAGCTTTATTCTTTCTCTGAAATCCATCATGAGCGAAAAGGGACATTGGCTTTATGCAACTTTTACTATCGGCGGGATCGCTATGTTTATCATGTTTGGTTTCCTTTACTATTTATCCTCCGTTCTAGAAGATCACTATCACATTGAAGGTATACTGAAGGGACTGCTGTTAGCTATCCCTCTGAGTGCAATCTGTTTGGCTTCTTATATAACGGGTAAAATTGTGGGTGAAAATAAACGGAGAATGAAGTGGTTTACTGTAGCAGGCACTGCCATTTTGTGCGCAGCGATGCTGACTTGTGGATTGGTTAATACAAAAGGAATGTTCTTCCTCTTGTCCTTTATGTTTATGGGGGGAGCTGGAATTGGGCTTACGCTTCCAAGCCTAGACTCTTTGATCACAGAGGGAATTGAGAAAAAACAACGAGGAACCATCACTTCTCTGTACAGCAGTACAAGGTTTATTGGCGTAGCTGCCGGTCCTCTGATTACATC
>NZ_JBFUHJ010000620.1:0-2586 GCF_056402455.1 Paenibacillus sp. P4_A7
TCCTCTCCCTTATGTTGCAGTACAGATATAAAATCGTAAGACTGAAATCGAGTATAAAGTGATTTGCCATCGACAATAAAATCAAAAAACTCGGTATTGTGCTCACATTTAATGATTTCACCATCAACATATCTATCTACAAACCCATGTCTGGTCTTTATTTCACATTCTATTTTGTTCATTACAGCAACCCCCATTAATAAACGGCTCTAGGTTATTCAAATATACAGTATTCCACGCTAAACTGCCCGTTAGTTTAAGCCTTGCAAATCAAAGTCGCAATACGGAAATTGACTCGTTGTGGCAAATTTCTCCGTTTTCACTGAAACCAAAGCTGCTATAAAGCTTTTTGGTGACGACGTTTTCGGCCTCGTAAGAGGTCCAGCAGTATTGTGCCGGCCCGGCCGGAAAGGTGCGGATGAATTCTAAGCATCGTTTCATAGCCTCCTGACCATAACCCCGGTTCTGGAATTTTTTATCAATCATCAGTCGCAATATGCAATAGCTATCGAGGCCGATCGACGGAAGATCATAACCAGTGACCCTATAAATTAACATAACAAAACCGACCGGCTGTTCATCCGCATATATGGCAAACGGAAATGGATGTCCGCCATTCGTCGCAAGAACGTAACACGTAGCCACGCTCGCTAGATTGGACGCAACGAAGTGGCGTTGGTCTTTTGAAACTTCTAAGTCAAATATGTCTTGCCTGTTTTCAAGTGTGATTTTTCTTAACGTAATCATGGATCGTCTCTCCCTTTTTGAAAATCTACTTTTAGACACTTACTAATATTTTTATTCATTCTTGAGATCTGGCATTATTCTGTGCTTTTTTTTGTTCGTATGCAAAAGCAATCTGAATAAGTTTCGATTCACTAAATGCCGTTCCTGCCAATAAATAATGCATAACAAGTTCTCTTGAAGTAATATCCCCACGGTCCATAGCGTCCTGTGATTCAAGTATTGTTGCTTCTTCGCAAATTGTTTTTCTTAAACCGTAGATATTATCCATCCTGAACTACCTCTTTCGACTTTTCGATCTTTAATTTAGAATCTTATGATTTGAATTATAGATTCAGCTGATGTTAATAAATATATAAAGAACATTTACTAATAGAATTGAACATAAAAAAGGTTCGCCGGAATTTCCCGACAAACCTTATAGTCTATCTATTTTTTGAGTAAACAATTTTTTTAATACTATCCGGAGAAAGACTGAACTTTTCTGATAGCTGTTCAATTGATGAGCCTTCTTCAAAATTGCAGCGAATTTGCCCATTGCGATCGATCAAATACGCTCTGTTCCCTGATCTTTCTCCCCACTTTTTGCGTGATCCTACTGAATTGGGGATGTATATCATACGGCCTTGTACGTACTTCTGTATTTCCATTAGCAATTCTTCAGGAAAAACGGATTCAGCACTTGTATATTTCAAAATAGATCTACTCCTTAAAATAGATAATAATTTTAAGGTAGCAAAATCTATACTATAAACTGTTTTCGTCCACGAGTTGGAGAGAAAAATAGGCGGTTATTATTTAGCTCCATACAAATAACCGACAAGGTCATAATATAGACTTTGCATGGAGCGTAGCATTTGCAATATTATTGTTCAAAAATTACACCTCCTCGCTATTAGCTTTCAATTTACTTATTCAATGGACCACCAATATTTCCTTCATTTCTTAAGCTATTCTGCCCGCTAGCTTAATTATCATCGGCTTCGGTTAGCGGTACACATTCTTATCATCCGACATTGTTTGTCGGACGACAAGAACTTCTATACACTCTCCTCAATTGAACCCATAAACAAAAGCAAAGCACGCCTATGTTATAGGCTGCTTTGCTTTTGTTTATGGGTTTCTCAATTTTGCAACATATCGGTCAACATATTTCTGTAGCTGCAGATTACTTTCTGTTGGGGATTCATACACTAGCAAGACTTCATTCGGCAATGTTCTTGTCATCCGACATCGAACGGCCTGTAACGTGGGTATAGTTTCCGTAATGACCGTGACAACAACTGTATTCTACTAAACCCAAAGAAGCCGCGATTTATTCGGCACTTAATGAGATAAAGTTCTTGTCTACCGACACATGGCTGTGACAAGTCAGGTTAAGAGATCCTAATGAGCTCTTTTAGATTATAAAATTAAAACGTATTATATATATTTTCACATTCTTGCGCGGTCGGTTCATAAAAACAGTGCTTTTTCCATCGTCCTACGAACGGCTGATTATACCAAGTTGGCGGACATGGTCCGGGACTTTCGAACGATCCTGGACGGAAATACCATAGGGAGAATTTTCCTGGCCAATACCGCTCCCCATTCACAGTCCGTTGCGCCAGACGGCGTTCCCTCTCTCTAGCGTTTTGATAGTACATACCATGTTGCAACGCTTCGAACGCATGCGGCTGGTTAATCATTTGGGGAATTGTCCGGATTTCTTTAAAATCGGAGCAATTCCCTCTTATTCGGTTAATGCCAACATTTCCAACAAGGAGCATGCCCATTTCACCTTCGGTCTCAGCTTCAGCTCGAAGCAACCTTGCCAACATATCAATATCCTGTTTCCTGGCT
>NZ_JBFUHJ010000621.1:0-4301 GCF_056402455.1 Paenibacillus sp. P4_A7
GTGTAAGTCCAGAAAAGTGGTAAACTGGATGAATAAGGGAGGGGAGTGCTTTGCATACGAATCCAAGGCTGAAGCTGGGCAGTAAGCTCTTGTGGCCGATTGTTTTGATTTTGGTTGCGGCTAGCTGGGCCGGTAACATCTGGTATTATCAATCTATGCAGCTTAAGAAACCAGTTTTTTTGAAACATTTTATAATGGTAAGCGGCAATCAGAGCGATAGGATCGAATTGAGCTATTTGGAGAACAAAATGAAAGGCAGGAAAGTGACGGGGATCCGGCTGGAGGAGCTTCCAATGCTCCAGTTTCAAATCAATCCACATCCTAATTCTTATAAGTATCAAGTGCTCGGGAAGGCATATGGCGAATGGCGAACCGAGGATGCCGCTCAAATGGAGAAGGTACCAATCACGATCAATGAAGCGACCGTATATTATAGCGAGGGCCAGCCCGAAAGGGTGCCGATCGGGGAAATCAAAGTAGTGTGGGATCAAAGTGAGGGTTTGTTTGAAATGTCATCAAGCGGCGGATCCTCAGACGGTACTGGCCGATATAGTGTAACTGTTAAGCAGCCTGTCACATTAGAACAAGTTGATTATAGCTTTAGCAATAGGTTAAGTTCTATTTTCAAGTTTGACACTAATGGAAGTGATGGACTGATTGAAAAGCTGCCAATTCGGTTGTCTGCCGGTGACCCGCTGACTTTTAACTACAGATGGACCATACCGGAGAATACACTTGCAGTCTTCGAAGTCTATAAAGCATACATTTTGCTGACCTTTAAGACAGAGGACGGTAGAACGGTATACGAGCGTATTCCTACTAATTTTAATCTTTACCTGTACGAGAAGGAAATTAATCGGCTGGTCCGCTCTGGAGGTGAGCTTTTTTGAACTCTTCCATGCGTAGCGCATTAAGTAGGCTCGGTTGGGGCCTTGTATTTCCGCTCATTAATTTTCAATCAGTTTTTTTTGATGCGTTCCCAGATATTGTTGGATATATCATGATATTTATAGCTTTAGGTCAGCTCTCAGCCAGAGATGCTGGTTTCAAACAGACTAGATGGCTGGCGGCTGCCATGATCCTCTTATCTCTGCCTCAGCTTGTGGTTAAATCGAGCATTGACATCAACCAGTTATCAACCGCGCAGCTTGGCATGCATGCCTATATACAAGGAATGGGTATTATGCATGCTCTGCTCGCCTATCAGATTTTTCGAGGACTGTATACGTTCGCGAGACCGATTGCCTCGCCGGATCTGCTGGATGCCATTGTCACCAGGCGAAAATTATATATGACCATATTTGTTTCACAGCTTATCTTTTATCCGTTTCTATTGAATATGGAAGAGAACTGGGCAATCATGCTCCTTTTCATTGGAATTCTCATGTTTATCGCGGAACTGCTGCTGATCAGGCTACCGTTTCGTTTATCGCATATAAGAAACACTCCAATAGATTTTGGCGATAAACCGGAAACTACCGCACCACTATAACGCAAAAACGAACCGTCAGGAGCAGGMTCCTGGCGGTTMGTTTTTATCTTTTAATATAGACTATTCATGGTAAAATACGAGATAGGTAATGTTATAGGGTGGGAGGAGGTCAATTATGGAACTTGATGTTAGAGAAGCAAAATCCTTAATTGATAAACATGCTCTTGAAAATTTATTGCAGCTTTATATGTATGATTCTACAGAATATACTGATGTCGAAATTAATTCAGAAGGCAGATATAACATCATTCCAGACTTTGATATATATTGGACAAAACCAGAAACGAATCATCCATTTCTTATTATTGTTAATAATCAAATTGCAGGTTTCGTTTTTGTTAAATATATAAAAACTGAGGAACGATCGTACAATTACTTGGCACATTTCTTTGTTTTGAGAAAGTATCGAAAAATGGGTACCGGGAGGCAGGCAGCCAAAATAATATTCAATTCCTTAAAAGGCATATGGGAGTTGTACCAATTGGAGAAAAACCTTTCAGCTCATAAGTTTTGGACAAATATAATTACCGAATTAACTAATGGGCTATATGAAGAAAAACATGAAAATGGTAGGATTTATCAAACCTTCATCTTATGAAAGCAGATATGTTTTTCTATATAAAATACAGTCAGATATGATCATGGAGTGAGGGTTACATAATGAAAACTGATATTGCCTTACTAGTAATTGATGTTCAAAACGGTATGTTTCAGGAATCAGATCCAGTATACGACGGTCAAGGTTTGCTTGAGCGCATAAGCGGACTGATTAACAAAGCTAGAGCGTGTTCTACTCCGGTTATATATGTCCAGCATAATGAAGGTGAGGGTGAACCTTTGGAATCCAATAGTCCAGGTTGGAGCATACACCCTAAAATAGTTCCTTTTGAAGGGGACGCCATTATTCAAAAGTATAAGCCTGACTCGTTCCATGAAACGAATCTCCATACAGAATTGCTGAAGCACGGGATTAGAAAGGTTGTTATTGTGGGACTTCAAACAGATATGTGTATCGATGCCACAAGCAGGCGTGCCAATGAATTGGGATATCAAGTGACCGTGGTCAAAGACTGTCATAGTACCTGGGGCCAATATGTTTCAGGTTGTCAGTGATTATGATTTTCGCGTTTGTCAGCTTTGTGGATGGGATAGAGAGCTTTGCACACCTGAAGTAGCTGAGCGCGTCGTTCGCGAAGCATTAGAGGCTAATGTGAGAGTTTGTGCAGTGTGGGCAGGTGTTCCAGGACCAGCTGAATGGAATTTCACCGGAGGTCCTATCACATTAGGGCTTGTTCCGGAGCAATATCGCGAGGAACGTATTAAAGCTCTAAAGGATTGGGCGGATTTTGCGGTATGGATCGGAGCTCCAGCCATTATAACGCATTGTGGTTTTATTCCTGAAAATTTAACAGATCCGGAGTATCCGAAAGTTGTAGCAGCTATTCGTGAGGTTGCGACCTATTGCGAAAGCTTAGGGATCGAATTCTGGTTTGAGACTGGACAAGAAACACCTGTCGTATTGCTTCGCACGATAAAGCAGGTAGGCACATCCAATCTCGGCATAAATCTGGATCCTGCCAATTTGATCTTGTACGGCAAAGGCAACSCAATTGATGCACTTGATACGTTTGGCTCCTATGTTCGCAATATTCATGTAAAGGACGGCTTGTACCCTACCGACGGTGATCGGTTAGGTGAGGAAGTTCGAGCAGGAACGGGTATGGTGAGGTTCCCTCTCTTTATACAGAAGCTTAAAGAAATAGKCTTTACAGGGGAATATATAATAGAACGCGAAATATCAGGGGAAGAGCAACGGCAGGATATATTACAGACGACAAATGATTTGAAACTTTGGATGCAGGGAGAGTAGACGTAACACCATATGTAACTAAAGAACCGTCAGGGGGTCCTTGACGGTTCTTTGCATTGATCTGAGTACAAGGTGCGTTCCAAGAACCGGATTTCGCACGCATTTAACATACATTTATTCATTAGTTGATTTTTAACGGACACGTTATCGTAATGGGAATAATAGTACGGGTATTGCGTCTAGCTACAAGCGAAAATGTACTTATATAATTAAGGCATGCTCGGATGGCTGAACAAAGAAGGGGGCATTAGTTTTGTAACAGATCACTGATGGGATTGAAACAACTCCCTCGTTGCAGACAAGGATATGATGGCTGCCATTGAAGTGCTATTTCTAAATTCTTTTATTCAGGAGGAGGATAATATGTCAGAGATCAGAGGTTATTCCAGTAAAAGTGATGAACAGCAGGGAACAGGCGCAGGTCCAGACGAAGATAAAATAACACCTTCTTCGTCGTCTGTATTAAGTCGGAGAAAACTTTTGGCTGCGATTGGTGGATTAGGAGCGGTTGTTGCTACTGGAGGTTTTTTGCTTAATAATCCTCAGTCAGCTAGTGCAGAGAAAAAGAACAATGGTGATGAAAATTCTCTGAAAAGTGTCGCAGACATTCAAGCCCTTAAATTAAAAACGGTCGATGATGGTCAGCGATTCAGTGTTAGTTGCTATCATCCCAGCACAACAATTGGGGGCGGTGTCTTCTATCTGGACAAAACACGCAAGAAATCAGCTCACAATGGCGGCAGCATAATATCTACCACCGTTCCATGGAATGGAAAAGTATCGGGGCTGCAAGGATTTCTCAATGGAACAGGCGAAACAGATCCAACAGGAACAGGGTGTCTGGTCCGTTTGAATGAGAATAGAATCACACCATTTATATTCGGCGCGCTGGCGAATGGTACGAACGATGATTCGGCAGCCATTCAGACGGCTATTAAC
>NZ_JBFUHJ010000622.1:0-2581 GCF_056402455.1 Paenibacillus sp. P4_A7
AAATAACCGCGTTCAAGTGCAGCTCGCCCAAACCCGCACTTCTTGTTTTTTCACGAAAGTTTCTTAGAGCCTGAGCCGTCTTTTCTATACCGCCCAATCCCTCCACCAGCCGCATCAGCTCATATACGGAAAAGTACAGTCCGCCATCTACTCGCCAATAAGTCGACTGGTTGAAATAATGAGCAATGATATGATCAGTCGCAGCTTCGAACGTATCTCGGTTAACAGTTCCCGGAACGAGCACCGTCGGATCAGTGCTTCGTTTATACGGGTGAATGTTCATCCAGTCATGATTGGCCCACATCAGAGCAAACTTTAATCTGTCCTTGTTAGCAGCATGCATATAACCTTTATCCAGTGCGCCATTCAGGTAAGCGCCATCTTCATACCAGTACCAATCATAAATAAAAGTATTTATGCCGTGGTCGGTTGCGGCTGCGATTTGTTTCTCTGCTGTTTCAGGCTTGGATTCATCTAAATAACCCCATAGAGGTTCTTTTGGCTGCTGATGTCCTGGGAAACGCGGACGAGCTTGCTTAACTAACTCCCATTCTGTCCAACCAGCTCCGTGCCACCTCTCATTGCGGGCATCCACATGATAATTCGGAAAATAATAAACTGCAATCTCATAAGGGCTGTTTATCAAATCTTTCATTCATACATTACTCCTCTTCATTAGATGTTCACTATCTAAGTGACATCATACTGCTCAAAGAGTCTGACGTATTTGTTGTAAATGTAGAAAGATGTGTATCTAATGAAGAATGTAAATTTAACTTTCTTTATAGGAAGAGGAATTTATCCTTGCTGTCCTTTATCATTAAGCGTATATCTTTGCAAGGTTTCCCTATAATGTTTAGGAGATAGCCCCTCTATTTTTTTGAACAGTTTACTGAAATGATGAATGTCAGAATAACCTACCTTTTCCGCGATCTCACCAATCGAAAACTGCTCCTTAAGCAGCATTTCCTTGGCCTTACTTACGCGTAAAAGAGTCAAATATTCGACGGGTGTGCGTCCAGTTGCTTGCTTGAATAGATTCCGCAAATAATTTGGGGCTAAGAAGACTGATTCCGCAAGTCCTTCGAGATGCAGCGGCTCAGAATAATGAGTTTCCATATTAGCGATCACCTGAGAGATTTCAGTACGCATTGGAAATGAGGGTCTTTCCACGCCTTCTTCTATCACGATATTGCTTGTCATTAATGATAATATCTCCAAAAGGCAGGAACGCAGAACTAGCGGATAGCCATAACGCTTTGCTGTAAACGCATTCAACATTCGACGGAAAAGGATGGCAAAAGCCGTTGGCTCCCTAACACTCATTACATAAGGAAAGCTAACTTCGCCCCATTCTGTGCTGGGCCGTTCGGCTAGATCCTCTCGATCCGGAATTCGATCCAACCGTTGATAATCATGCTGCAGATAAACATCATCAGCCGAAAAATCCAATTCTTCCCCCATATAGAACGGGTCAAAATGCACTGCAAAATAGTGAAATACTTGTCCCGTTGGTACTCTGCACGAATGCCGAACATGAGGAGGCATCAGATGAACATCGCCGGCGCGAAGCTGAAAAGGCTGCCCTTCAATCATATAGTCACATTGGCCCTTCAGCACATAAATGATTTCATGATCGTAAATTACCCGAGGAGGAACCCGATAATCGTCACCGTCTGAAATTTCCTGAATGTACCGAACATAAGGGGCCAACGACTGGAAATTCACAGAGTACGAAATTAATCGATTCAACATTCATCTCCCCCTTTGATCAGAATTTATGGATTAAATAACGAGTATGTAGCCATGAAATGGCTGGGTAGAGGGTTATTTGAATCATATGCAAGACCATATTTATCGGTACAGGTACAATTCATTTTGGAGCAGAATTTGTGGTTTTTTTCTACAAGAGGGTGGTATGAAAGAAACTAGGTTTTTATTTAGATACATATAGAACATGTGTAGGCMAATTGAGAGATGAACTGTTACCATTAGAAGAATTAGCAAAAACATGGAATTTTACGTATGATATTATTTTTGTATTGCGTGTTTTACCTGCGAGTCATGGTCGAAAAACATTTAGACTATTTGATAGCAGGGATAATTCTCTAAGATTAGACATTAGCATAATCTATGAGCAGTATCAACTGAAGTCTAGAAACGAACAACTTGAGGCATTATGTATTTATCTCTATAAATATATGTCGGAGTCTGTTGCTAAATATAAAAAGTATGCAGATATGGAAACACAAAACCGATTTTTAGCCAAGGTAAAAATTGGATGAACACATCGATTCTAATTTTTCTTCTGATAGGTTGTGTTATCCTCGGCAGCTTCCGCCAATTTAATTGCCTGCTTCAGGCAACGCTCCCCTTGCTCCAACTTGCCAAAATCCAAATAGTGCAGCTCCTTGTGTAGTTCGTTTTCGGAATGGATCGAAAGTACATCAGGACTTTACAGCTGCTTTTCACTATTGTATAAAGCAACATCCTGTTCACGCCGAGGTTAGTAATGGGATATAATAAAGTTTGATCAAAGAACGTGAGAGGAAGTTCATGACGCCGCCGCTTCGGTATGCAC
>NZ_JBFUHJ010000623.1:0-2575 GCF_056402455.1 Paenibacillus sp. P4_A7
CGAGAAAGCGACACGAAGATCAGTTTCTCCAAGAGCGATTGTTCCAATACCGTATTGGTTTAGCAAATGTACTCGAACTGACTCCGCGGACACGTTGCTAAGTTTAAGACACATAAAGTAGCCGGAGTTGAATGGGTAGTAGTTCAATACGTTATTGTAGCGTCCGCTATCAAGCAGTGATTTAACTCGATTGGCACGACGTTTCATAATATCGTATTTTTCCGCTTTTTGCTGGTCGAATTCAGGCGACTGCAAGGCACGCAATACGAATGTTTGCGATGGGTGCGGACCGCTTGAAATGGTAGCCCTAATAATGCCGAGCGTTTTTTGCTCAAGAGCATTGAGTGTAGCTGTGGATGAGGAACCGTAAGTAATAAAGCCTACGCGGAAGCCCCATACGTATTCTTCCTTCGTTGCACCATCTACTTTGACAGCAAGCACACGAGGATGAAGGTCAGACAGCTTGCCAAATAACGATTCATGGAGGGAATCCTCGAAGAAGAGTCCGAAATAGGCATCGTCCGTAACGGCAACGACATTAATTCCTGCTTCGGCCGCATCGCGAATCGCAGCAATAATTTCATCGCCTTCCTGTGTGCCAGGCGTATATCCAGTTGGGTTATTCGGGAAGTTAAGTACAACAATCGCTTTTCCTTTGCCCTTCTGTGCAAGCAAAGCTTCACGCAAGCCAGCGCTGTTGAATTTCATTTGATCGTTATATAGTGGATATTCTACGATCTCGGCACCTCGACGAACACCGAAAGTTAATTCGTAGTTTTCCCAGTTTTTATTAGGAATGATGACAGCATCGCCAACGTCAGCGAATAAATCAGCTACAATGCTAAGACCGTGTGTCAAAGCGTTTGTAACAATAGGATTGCTAAATCCTTTCGTTTCAAGCGATGGGTTTTCTTTAATCATTTTGGAACGCCAAGCCGTACGAAGCTCTGGCTTACCTGCAGGCGGTGCATATTCGTACAGGTCTTTAGGGTTGTAAGCGGTAAGCGTCTCCTGAATAACGTTGAGATGCATAGGCTGACCATYTTCTATTGCAATACCGATAGTAGCGTTAAACTTTGTAGCTTTTGATTTCGCTTCGGCGGACTGACTGAGAATGCCCTCCTTCGGGAAATAAATCGCTTTGCCTAAAGCTGACAACATCGCGTAGACATTCTCGTTTTCTGTTTGCAACGTCTCGTTTAACTGCTGAGCAAGTGGGTTCATTGACTTCATTCCATCCTTCCGAGTTTATTCATCCAAGTGTAGCCAGCTGGCACCGACCTATGGCGGCGTGAGCTCGTTTCACGGTGAAATATAGGCTGCGTATAAAGGTGAAACTTATATGATCCTATAATTCTTTGAAATTGAATAAACTTTTTTTTGTTTTCGGGTGCTATTATACCATTTTTTTTGCGAAGGTAGCCAATATCTATTCAAATTTTTTCGTAACATCACGCCTCTTGCATTAAAGTTTATCACTGTTGTATGATGACGGCAGATATCTACCACGGGAGGTTACTTTATGCTGCATATTTCGCCTGATTCTCTAGTATTAATGCCTGCTTTTGCAAAAATTGTATGTGAGCCTGGCTGGAGATGGGCAAAACGTGAGAAACCGATGCCTAATTATGATTTATTTTATATTTGGAGCGGAGAGGGAGAATTAGAAGTTAATGGGATCCTTTATGAAGTAGGCAAGGGCAGCTGCTTTCTATTTCGTCCGGGTGATTTTACAAGCGCTACTCATAATCCACAGCGGCCGCTCGTTTTATCCTATATTCATTTTGACGTGAATGAACTAGTTGAAATGGTACCAAACCGTTATCGGAAGCTGAACGACACGGTCGATTTTGAATACTTGCTGTCACGTTACGTTCGGCTGTTTCTCTTTCAGACTTATGCTGCCAAAGAAGAGGCACAGCTCGTGCTGAAGCAGCTTATGATTCATTTACTGCGTGAGGATAATCAGCCGCCTATGGAGAAGAAGGGAAGCAATCAGCTAACCGAGGCTATTCATGAGATTGCTAACTATGTTCGCCAAAATCCAAGCATTGCCCATCGTGTCGAGGATTTGGCGATGCGAGCGGCTTTGTCGCCGCGTTATTTTTCAATGAAATTCAAGGAGCTTATCGGAATGTCGGTTCAAACCTACATGATACGTACTCGAATTGAGAGGGCTCAGCATTTACTGATGCAGCAAGGAATGAATGTGACGGAAGTGGCGGATGCACTCGGCTACCGTGACATCTTCTTCTTCAGCCGCCAATTTAAACAATATACGGGACGAAGTCCGTCCGAAATACGTTAAGAGCGCATTTGTCTTTTCCCCTAGAGAGGAGAAGGCTAATGCGCTCTTTGCTTTGGAAGCTTTGATGGTCTTGAAGGCCAAGATACTGCCGACCCGTTGGCCTGTGAACCCATGCACCTGTGGACTCATGATCCCGTGATTGATTATAAATCTTGGGACTCTGTGGAGCTTTGAGAAAGATGTGGACAATAGCGATGCATGAGCTCGATCGTCTCTAGGTCATCCTCTTTCTCCCTTTGCTGCAGACCCTCGATCAAAGGGCGTAAT
>NZ_JBFUHJ010000624.1:0-2525 GCF_056402455.1 Paenibacillus sp. P4_A7
AAACACATTGGCATAAAACTGAGTTGCCCCTTCCGGATCCTGAGAACCCAGATCAAACAAAACGACACGGTTCATATTAACACTCCTTTGCCAATTTCCTTACAATAAACATTATAAGATTCCAGAAACAGGAAGGTCAAGCGATTTATCCTGTTTTAAACAATAACTGCTGGAAGTATTTCTAGATTATTATTTCGTTAATCTGCCCGTTAGTTTAATAAAACGAGCAGGCTACCGCAGTGCCTGCTCATCGTTGTGTGCTATTGAACTAACGTTTCCCGTTAGTTGAATCATTATCAACTTGTGATTCACAGCACAAATTTCTCAAGAGAAACAGCAACACCATCATTATCATTTGATTCGGTAATGTGTTTTGCACAATTTTTCAGCTCAATTATCGCGTTTTCCATAGCGATCGGAAATCCGCACTTATGGAATAGTCCTAAATCGTTAAAGTCATCCCCGAATACCATTACGTTTTCTGACTTCACCCCGATATCATTAAGCACCCATTGCACGGCATCTTCCTTTGAGGCTGATTTGTGCATGATTTGAACCAATACTCCCCCATCGGTTGCGATTACGTTCACATGGTCGCCGAATTGCTCGATAACATCCCTCCATGAGCTGTAACCATGAACCAATATTTTGGTCGGGGATAGTGAACTAATAATATCCTTATCAACTACCAGGGGTTTAGGATCATTTGAACGGATACCGAAATGACCAAGTTGCGAGTCGGGAATTGGTGTACACGTATACCATGAGTCATTGACCTCGTATGAAATTAACGATTGAGGTGCCTGTAACTCGATGAAATTGTTAATCTGTTGGCTAGTCTCCATTGAGATACTAATGTGCCGCTGAGTTTGCTTAGACTTGCATGTCATTAGAGCACCATTGTAATAAACCAAGTAGTCTACAAAAGGAAAATTCTTTACAAATTGATTAGCCGCTCTAGGAGGTCGGGCCGTGGCAACAATAATATGAATTCCAGTATCATAACATCTTTTAACAGTCTGATAATTTCTAGGTGATATGGATTTGTCACTGCCGAGCAATGTTCCGTCCAAGTCTAATACAATTGCCTGAATGTCCGACATCTGCATTTCTCCTCACAAGTAATTCTTCCAATATTAACCTAATTCCAGGAGAGATGCTAGACTCACTAATGAATTAATCTGCCCGTTAGCTTAATAAAGAAAGGGAGCAGCTGCCGCAGCAAACTACCCCTTATTTGTTCAACTATCGTTTCCCGTTAGCGTAATCGTCAGATGTCCAATGAAACAAATTCCTCYYCCATAATTTTTTACACGTAAGYGTCTATACATATTTTTTTCATAATGATAACGTACCCTTCGTAGACGGAATAAMATCGCCTGTTATCCTAATTGCTTTCTTCAACGCATCGGTCATGGCCAATTTTACTCGGCGAAGTTTGAGTTACTTGAAAGACAAAATGATATTATTTCACTAACACATTTAGGTGTCACTTCTTGCTCATGAACATTTTCATTTAAATTATAAAAACCAGGCTCAATATAACTACTTTTAATCACTTCTAACTTTGGAAAAATACTTCCTTCTGTAACAAAATCAAGTCGGTATATTACAAGAAAATCTTTGGTTGGCGAAATAATATGTAACGCTTTTGCAAATATTTTATCATATGGGTCTTTACCGATATACCAATAAAATTCTTGGTTGTTTACTACAATCTTTCGCTTACGTTTTTCTAAAATCGCCAATTTCATCACCACAGTATATAAATTTTCTTCGCCTCACAAAATTACTGTTTGATCAAAGTTATTGCTTATTATACACCAACAAACTCTTTCAGAACTTTATTTAAAGCAGCTTCTTACTCGATATCTACATCCGGATCCAAGGAGAAAAACTCATTCGTTTCCGAACTTGATAAAAAACAAACAGTCTATCGACCCTAAATAATGCTTTCTTCAAAAAGTCGATGACCGAGCTTATTTCAATGGGGGATACAAATTTTTGAGTTCGGTTTGTGGGCGAGTAATGGAAGATTACTTACTGCCCCGTACTTCAATGAAACATCAAAGAGGAGCTGTCCTTGCGGCAGCTCCACACTATCGTTCCCCGTTAGCTTAATGACGGATAATTTATTTATGATATTTATCAGCACCATATCGAGTACAACTATAAAGATTTGATACCCGATGGATGGTTTCCAATAGGAAGCGATAATGGTGATATGCTCTTCATCAATTCAAAAGATTATAAGGATTACCAAAGAGAAAACAGCTATCTATATTGGAGTAAGAAGTTATTGTTGATAATGCGAAGGAAATTGGATTAAATTTCGAAAGATGGTTCGAATGATTCTTAATGTACAATGGGGACTCTTATTCTGGGCTTGGGAAAAGGAAAAACCCTATCATTACTACGGCAGGCTAAAACAGCACCTTATAAATATTGAAAAATATCAATACTTTATTTACTTTTAACAGAATCCTCATTATATCGGAATATCTATGCTATTTTTTTACTATTTT
>NZ_JBFUHJ010000625.1:0-2458 GCF_056402455.1 Paenibacillus sp. P4_A7
AGGTTAACCTGTTGATGGTTAACCCTTCGTAGCACCCAGCATAATACCCCTTACAAAATACTTCTGCAGAAAAGGATAAACAATAATCATCGGAAGGATCGAAAGAACGATGACTGTGGCCTGCAACTGTCTTCCGGAATAAGGATTTTTATTTTCCAGCTTCGCTAAAATGTCGGCGAATTGAGTTGGGTTATTCTGGATAATAATTCTTCGCAGTACCAGCTGCAGCATCTCTTTATTCGAATCACTCGTATAGATCAAGGCGTCGAACCAGGCATTCCAATGCCCCACCCCTACCCATAACGCTATCGTGGCAATAATTGGCATGGATAATGGAAGAATGATTTTAATGAAGATTTTCAAATATCCAGCACCATCTACCATCGCCGATTCTTCCAAGCTTTCCGGCAACGATCTGAAGAAGTTACGCATAATCAATACATTGAATGTGGCAATCATACCGGGAATGACAAGTGCCCATATGGTGTTGTACATCCCGAGCGACTTGATTAGCAAGTAGTTAGGAATTAACCCGCCTCCGATAATAAATTGGATCAACATGAATCGCGTAATCCATTTATTGAGCGGAAAATCTTTTTTTGACAATGGATATGCCGTAATTGCAGTTGCAATGACACTGATGGCCACACCAACGACAGTCCGAATGATCGTATTTTTATAACCGACCCATAACGCATCAAATTCAAATGCGAGCTTATAACTGTCAAACGTGATCGGATTCGGAAACAGCATAAATGAATCATAGGCGGCATTCCCACCATCAAGCGAGATGACGAGTTGTGTCCAGAACGGATACAATGTGACAATCAAAATGATCGTCATGATTGTATACAGAAACATATCTACAATTTTATTCCCGTTTACCATAATGTATTATCACTGCCTCCAATCTTTCTAGCAAGTGCATTTGCCGACAGCATCAAGATCAAACCTATAACTGATTTAAACAAACCTACCGCGGTCGCATAACCATAATCCATATCAATTAAACCTTTTCTGTATACATAGGTGTCGATAATGTCAGCGACTTCATACACTTGCGTATTGTACATATTGAATATTTGGTCGAAACCAGCATCGAGAATACCTGACATCGATAAGACGAGCATAATACTGATGATTGGAAATAACATCGGGATCGTTATGTAGATCATTCGCTTGAATCGGCCTGCGCCGTCAACAACGGCAGCCTCATGCAAAGTCGGATCGATGCCCGTAATTGCCGCAAAATAAATGATCGAGCTCCATCCGAATCCTGCCAGGACCGACGTTGCGACAAGTATCGCGCGAAAATACTCAATATCAGCCATGAACAAAATGGGATCGATCCCAAAAAGTCCAAGTATCGCATTGACTGGCCCTTCCATGGAAAGGATGCTCATGAAAATACCGCCTAGAATGATCCAAGAAATAAAATGAGGCAGGTATGAAGCCGTCTGGACAACCTTTTTGAATTTAACATTCTTAATCTCACTTAACATGATCGCAAATAGAATCGGAATGGGGAAACCCCACAGCATACGATACAAGCTGATGATCACCGTATTTTTAAGCACCTCATAAAATCCTGGATCTGAAAATGCTTTTTCAAAATGGGCGAAGCCTACCCATGGACTATCAACGAAACCTTTCGTAATTTGAAAGTCTTTAAATGCAATCACGAGCCCATAAATTGGCACATAATTGAAAATAGTAACGTACAGCAATGCAGGAATTATCATCACTATCAATACCCGGTATTTTTTTACCGCATACAGTTTGGATCTGGTGTTCCTGGTTTTCGAATGGCCGTCAAAATCAGGCTGAGGGGCCAATGTTGTCGTTTTACTCATCGTGTCTATCTCCTTCCATGTTCATATGAATGCGCATTCATTTCATATGAAAAGTATAGCATGAGGGTAATTGGGCAGCATTATCAGTTATTTGACTTCCTTATTGTTTTTCTGTCGAATCAGAAACGATGGATCTCCTGGTGTATCACATCGGCTTGCATGCAGGTCAGATCTCGTTGATTCAGAAGTGTGTACCTAAGCAAGAAAAGGCTGAGACGTAAAAATAAAAGGTGTAAATCAAGGTGCTCTCGCTGAGCTCTTGACTTACACCTTTCACATTGGTTTCGCTGGATGCTATTTTTGTTTTAATTTGTCATAGGCATCTTGTGCTTCTACCATGACTTTATCGCCACCTAATTTATTCCATTCAGCCACGAAGTTGTCAAATTCGCTGACTGGCGTTTTGCCAGTAATCATATCAACGAACGTTTTCATCATTAATTTTTCCAATCTTTCACGATGCTCATTAAAGATCGGTTTCGTAACACCATTCAATATTTCGTATTTTCCTGCTCCCAAGTTCATCAATTCATTGCGGATCGGCAGCTTCGATTTGTCGGGTGTAGTAAGTGCCGCAAGTTCCATATTATAAGAGTCATTCCATC
>NZ_JBFUHJ010000626.1:0-2457 GCF_056402455.1 Paenibacillus sp. P4_A7
GATAATGCCATTGGAATAACCAAGCCGATCTCCTCTAACCGTAAACATTCTTGGTATGAACTTATCATTAGCAAGATTTACGGCAAGCAAAGGGAAAGCTGAATATCCCGTGTTAGCGGCTAGGATAAGGATTAATGCTGTTGTACCTTGAATGAAGAAGTACATAAAATTTCGCCCAAAGGTGTGTTCGGCGATTTGTGAGACTACAGTTACTTCGAGATTTGGTGTAATCCCGTAATAATAAGCTAAATATACGATTCCCGAAAATAACAAAGCAAGTAAGATTCCCATCGCCATTAATGTTTTAGCTGCGTTATTAGGAGCAGGATTTTTAAAGTTCGGGATTGCATTCGAAATGGCCTCGACTCCTGTTAATGCTGAGCTGCCCGAAGCAAATGCTTTTAAGAGCAAAAAAAGGCTTATACCTGCTACTGGTGTACCGATTGGAGTATGTAATTCGGGAGAAACATAACCGGTTATTATGTTATATATGCCTGCTCCTATTAAAATAAATAATGCTAAAACAAACAAATATACCGGATATGCTAAAATCGAAGCAGACTCGGTTACCCCCCGCAGGTTCAGGATTGTTATGAAAATCACAAATATTACAGCTATGATTACCGTATGTTCGTGCAAACTTGGAAAAGCGGAAGTAATGGCATCCGTACCGGCAGATACACTTACTGCCACGGTTAAAATATAATCAACCAACAAGGAACCTCCGGCTATTAACCCAGGGTACTTGCCTAGATTCTCTTTTGACACCACATAAGCGCCTCCGCCATGCGGATATGCAAAGATAATTTGCCTATAAGATAAAATAAGTGCTAATAATAAAATCAATACTCCAATTGCGATAGGTATCGAATACCAAAACGCTGCTACACCAACTGTTATTAAAACGATTAATATTTGCTCAGGACCATAGGCCACTGAAGATAAGGCATCTGAAGAAAGAATGGCAAGAGCTTTCGTTTTATTAAGTTTCTGCTCGCCTAATTCATTTGATTTTAATGGTCGTCCGATTAAAAATCTTTTTAAAGAGAGCATTAGTTTCACTCCACATTTTTTATTTTTAAATTACCTGTGCTGTTAAAATACCCTGAAAATGAAATATAAAAACACGATCCCTAATCATGGCTTTTTGGCAATCAAAAAACACAGATAAGAACCTGTGTTTTGAATTCATTTTACAATTCTCCCTCAATCAACGCTTACGAGGTTAGCTGTCGGATTCGGACGGTTAAGTCGCCCTACCTGATTGTAAACTTGTACTGTCTACAATAGGATTCACCCCATAAGAAGATACCTGATACTTAGGTATCTATCATAATTGGTTCCCCCGTTTTCCTTGACGGACAGTTCTTACTACTTTTTAAACCATGATTAGGCTGGTTGGGACCATGATCTGGAGTAAGATCTAATCCAATCGATACCCGGCATTGGTCCAAAATTGCTGCAACAATATTAGCTGAGATAGGAGAAATTGATCGGTTCGATCTTGCGAAGAAGCTGGTTGCGTTTGTCGGTATTGATCCAAGCGTCTTTTCTTCTGGCAAGTTTACGGCAACCCGAAATAAAATCACCAAACAACGTGGTTCGATCTATGCGATTTTGACCACGTAAGAACCTTTCCGCTTGTCTGAATAAGCAACGTTTAGATATCGAGGAAATTAACCCCAAATTATATGGGACATTAAATTTTGACAGCTACTAGCTGGTAGAGAGAAAACGACAGCCACTTCACCGGCTGCCGTCTCTTCGTGCTTATTCAGCTATCGTGCCCGTTAGCTTAATCAATTGTCTCAGATCACATTTTGAGATTGTCTATTACTTCTTATCTTTAGACATTATTTCTAATATTTTTTGAAGAGAAATATGTATTCCTCGAAGGTAACTTACTAAACAAATGAATCCTATCGCTAAAATTACTAAGTAAAATTCCATTTCGCTTCTCCTCCTTACATCGCGAAGGTTATTAGCATAATGCTTTTTGTTTAATTTATTGAACTATCGTTTCCCGTTAGCGGAAAGAGCTATATTACCGTTAAAATTTGATTTCTATGATGATTGTCGTGATCGTTAAATTCGTGAATGATGTAAAGCAGAGAATAGAGTGTGCCAGTATGTGGGCAAATTTCTACTCCACCTGCAGTAACATGTTTAGCAGCAACGTCAGGATCAGTTAAAAGTTTTTCAATCAGTTGAAGGCGAGTTTGTTTATATTCATCGAGCAGACGATCTTTAGAAATTCCCGATCTGGCGTATTCATGCGCAATTTTGTTAAACGAATCGAAATCCGGAAATACCATTCCTTCTCCATTTTTAATCGCTGGGATGATCGCAGAGATAAGGTATGTATCCCAATTTTTAAGATGCGAAATTATTTCCCTACTGATGCTTTTCCTTCAGCAATCGGTTGTAGCCATATGCTTTCGTTTACATCATGTAAGG
>NZ_JBFUHJ010000627.1:0-2457 GCF_056402455.1 Paenibacillus sp. P4_A7
GGCCTCCAGTGTAATTTCACCGTTTACATATCTGGCACCGATGCTCTGAATCTTGCTGGCATCCTCTCCCTCGCTTGGAGGCAATGTAACTCCACCGGGAACAATAATACAAGGAAGCTCATGCATCGCAGGCAAGCCTTTATCACAAGTGGCGATACCAGTTACACCCCTTCGGGTGGGTAGCGATCGAACCAGCCTGCGAAATACGGTAGCTGCATCATTGCGATAAGGAAGCGAGTCAAACATGCCGTTCGTCCCTTGGGTACGGCCATCACAAGGATCGCTTACGTATCCTGCAAAGGGAATCCCACCCTGAGCAGAGATCTCCAATGCGGCTTCCTTCATTTATAAGCCAATTTCTCAATGCCCTGTATGGTAGCCTAAGGCGATAGGAGTCCCATCATCCATACGAATTCCTCCCTGTGTGCTTAGCAGGAGAAATTGCTTCCTGTTCAAACGACCTGGATCCCAATCCCCACATTTTGGCTAAGTCCAAACAAGTCGCCGCTTGGCGAATGGCGCAGCATTTGATCTGTCAACGGGAGCGCTCCCTGCGGTCCGGGAGCATGGGTTTGAATTTCATATAATTTGGCATCATAGGATCCCATAATGGCTTGTGTAAAACACCGTTTTCAGCTCTACACCAAGCAACTTACATGATATTTCAGAGTAGTTCAATAAGATTATTTAATGTGAAACATATTGCTGTATAAAAGATACCCTTTATAATATACTCTCGGATATTATAAAGGGAATTTAATCAGCACTACACTCAGCGGCTTTACAGCATAAGAAATTCGTCCTTCTGAATCGGCTGCATATTCTATAGACTCTGATCCATCCGACTTTTCCAGTACTAACACAGTATGTTTCGCATATGGCAATGCCACCAGATCAAACGATTGCTCTTCTTTCGTGTAATTAACGATTAATTGGGCTGTAGTCCCATCCACTGCTTTCCAGCGGCTTGTGAGTAAGGATGAAACCGTGAAATCTCGATCTTCCTGCATGCGGAATACTTTCGGTTTCACTTCAAGTAAGTCGAAGGGCTTTTGCATACGTCCCTCGTGCAAATAAGGCTTAGCTACCCCAGTTCGCCATGGATTCATATTACCGATCAGTGTTAGGAGGGGCTGCTGCTCCGGCAGCTTTACATTCGGATCGATCCCCCAATTCCATGTAATATCCCCATTCTCGGTAAGCACAACTGTCAGCATATCGCCAGCATGAAACGAATAAGCCAGACGATAAAGCAAATTATCCGGTGATTTCATGTTGTCGAAGGCAGCGTGAGTCGCCACTTGATTCCCCATAAAATTATTAATATATTCATGATAGATATAAGCATAAAGAGGAATCGGTGTCCCAACAAAATAATTCAGGTTGAACCTTGCATCGTTAAACAGAAGCTCCGAGATGAATGGCTCAGCGGAAGCTGATTCGCAGCCGAATAGTACCTTTTTGCCCACCTTATCAGCCACTTCCTGTAATTCCCCAAATAAGCTGAGCATGGAATCCGTCTGCCATTTGCCTGGCGCTGGAGGGTGACCATGCGTCTTACTGTAGCAGAAATACGAGGTGCCCCCGTGGTTTTGGTCAAAGGCTTGAATATAATCTATCCCACCGTCAATCATATGCTTAACCTCATTAACGATGGTATCTACCGTAAAAGGCTGGGTCGGGCATAGATCATAGCCGCTCCGCTGCCCTGTACAGATAACCGAGTGAGGTAAATCCCCTTCAGGAGACAGACACATCACTTCCTCAAGATGCTCGCTGTCGAATTGCTCCTTGCAATTATAAGACGCAACCAGGTTACTCTGTTCTGTCCATCCGATCCCACTGCAATATACACCGAGAAGATGATTAGCCTCATGCAGTCGATCCGCGAATTCCTTTAATACCGCCTCGCCCCCATATGGAGGCCAGACATACGGAGGTGCCCAAGGTGCGCTGCCCTCCCAATGCATCAGGAGCGCCATGATTTTACTATTAAAAGCAGTTGCCAGTCGCTCTACATGAGGCAGTCCATTCACATACGGAAACAGCTTGTTTGGCTCCATGACATCCATATCATGCGTGCCTAAAACCGGGTAAGTCACAATTACTGGAGAATCAGCATACCAATCTGGAATCCGTTCATTATCGGCAATCGGAACTACTTTCCTCCCACGGGAAGCCTCATACCAATCTCGGTAAATATCTGCAGCCGCATGCCAGTCTCCAGTAAATACTCCCAGCACCATATCGTAAGACATCTCATAAGCCCCGCCTCCCGGATAAAACCGAAATTGCAGACGAATCCCTTCATCAATCGGGAAATATTCAACACATTTCACATGACCCTCCGGATCATGCGCCCCCATATAAAGCCCGCCGAGACTATCATAATAAGCCATGAATTGAGAGGATACGATAGCTGGATAGATTCCCGCCACTCCGCGACTCGGATAATTG
>NZ_JBFUHJ010000628.1:0-2451 GCF_056402455.1 Paenibacillus sp. P4_A7
GTGTATTCGTCTCTTCGGCATTTGTTATTGATGTCACTATCATGGTGGGTTCCGGCGAAGCTTCTAGAGGTAACTTTTCTAATTCATCATTCCCCATGGAACAACCAGCAAGAATTGCAGCGAAACAAAGCATGTAAATCATTTTCAGCAATGTCGTTCCACCTCCAAATAATAATAATTAGACTTCATGTCAACTTTCACTACTCTTAAAAGTACACCATCCAAAGACATGGTATCAGGATTGAATAACCCCATGCTCTATACCTATACTACATGTAGAAAGTAATGATGAAAAATAGTGAACAGTTTTTTCATCAACTTTTATTCCTTTTATTTCCCTTTTATCCTTAGACGAGAGATCATTTTAATAAGTTTCACTTAAACTATCCTAAAGTTCTAGCTGTCAATAAGAAGTTCGGCCGAAACCTACAGAAAGACCACTTAGAGGTTTTCCCAAAACCCGATGATATCCTCTACCCATTCCACATCCAACAAATTGGCATAGCGATCTATCACTATCTTCATCTCGATCTCTACCTCTCTAGATACATATTCTGGACTTTCATCTAGTCTACTTAGTAGCCTATATAAATCCTTTCCTATATCACATAGGTTTTCCCGGCGTGACCGTATACTCACTCCTGGAAACACTACTTCTACAAGTTTATTTGACTGAACCATTAACGCCTTAATATCCCAATGATCTCCACATAAAAGCTTAGCGGCTGCTCCCATCCCTAATTCTTTGTTCGACAAGTGACCCAACCATACCATTTGCCTCCGAACCATTCTAGTTGGTAACATGACCGTAATCATCTCATCCACTCCAAGATCAGCTAGGTACGGTTTACACTGACGACTATTCTTCACTTCTAACCATACGGTTTCTTCTGATCCCAAAATATCCATAATTTTTTCATTTTGATCTTCTCCTTCTGCCCTCCGAAACATAAAAAGCACCGTACCAAAAAAAGGGATTTCTCCCTAAATTCGGACGGTGCTTCCGCCGGTGCATATAATATTACTATCAGTCTATCAGATCTCATAACCATTTCCAAGATGAAATTTTACATTCGAGGCAGTTAGGTGTTGTTACACCTAGTATTAACTATTCTCCTCGTAAAACAATTGTCGTATCTCTTCATTCGACTTTTGAACTTCGTTAAGGGCCTCATCGATGTGTTCGATAGTGAGATAGGTATCTCCCCCACCAGTTACATATAACAACTTTAACCAGAATGCATTATCTTCCGAATAACTGCTGACTGCTTGGTAGATGTTATCTTCTGTTAAACTTTTAACGATTATTTTTGGATGAGCTGCTGGGACATACTATAAGCCCTCTTCCTCCATATACCTCATTATACTTAATGGTGTAGTAACTACAACACTATAACTAATCCCGTCTTCCAACTCTATAAAAACATCAATATTATCATAAAAGATGTCTTCTACTTCACTCAACGGGACTGGATAGCTTATACTTTTTATTTTCATATAGGTCTCCTTGTCTATTTATACATTTTCGTCAAAATTTCAATTACAAGAGTTTCGTTTGTCTTGTCAGATTTAGCTAAAATTATCATTTCTTCATCAACCATTCTGAAGAAAACTCGTGCCCCCTTTTCCCCACGAAGGTAACGAATATCGTCTTGAAGGTCGGTACCGGTTGTCTACCTGCCTCCAATGATCGTGACCTTCAATAAATTTTCTCCAATTTACATATGCGAACGCATAAAGACATTTCTTCTCAATCAGCCCTAATTTTCTTACACAAGCCGTATGCCCTCGGATAATTGTTGTTCTCAAGTGTTTGGAAATCCCATAAAAAGCGCTTCTATATGATAAAAAGGTAAATAATAAGACACCTTAATTAGCTGTCTTTCCTTTTTATTAGGAGCTGATGCTTATAGTCGATAGGACGAAAATATATACTATTGTCATCATTTTTGATTACAATAAGAATTATATGTTGTATAATTGATTACAATAAATAAAGAGCGCAGATGCTAGTAACATCTACGCCCTTGGTACACAGCTGCTTTAAGAGCAGTCGGCTTTGGAAGATTGGTTAATGAGTAGACCGAACCTTACCGGGGGCGGTCTATTTGTCTTTTTTGATCAGTAACACGAGTGTAGCGAATGCAATCATAAGATACATCGTCTCGAATACTGTCATAGCATCATCCTCCTTTCACAGAGGATTAGCCGACCGCCCTTACAGCCTTCTATGTACTTGCTTATTATACAAAAACATTACAGTTCTGTCGCCTTTAGTTTATATCTATCTCAAATCCGAAAGCATCGGTCAGAGAGTCGTGAGGAAGCACCCTAACGCCTTTCGCATAATARTGTTTGCTTCTTCATTCAAACCACGGACTCGAAAATAAAGTTACACTTATAAAAAAATCACCGAGGACCATTGTAGCTAGCAATGATTTCAGGGGTGGA
>NZ_JBFUHJ010000629.1:0-2442 GCF_056402455.1 Paenibacillus sp. P4_A7
GGCAACAATGTAACAACGGTTCGTCTGCTTTATATCGATACACCGGAAACGGTCAAACCAGATACCGAAATCGAGCCATTTGGTCCGGAAGCATCTGCTTATTCGAAACAATTGCTTACCGAGTCGGGAGAGGTTAGACTTACATTTGACAAAGAGATGACCGATAAATACGGACGGACATTAGCAATCGTTGAATTAAAGAACGGACAAATATTAAATGAGCTTCTTCTTGAGCAAGGCTTGGCCAAAGTATTAATCGTCGATCCTAATGTAAAAATGGAAAACGTTTACAAGAAGATCGAACAACAAGCTAAGCAAAGCAAGCAAGGAATCTGGAGCAATGCATCTGAGATAAGTCGCAGTGATTTGCCTACTAAGAAAGCAACAGTAACAGGTATTATAACCGTGGTCGACAAACGTGCTGAATTAGTTACAATTACTAATAAAACGGATGAGGCTGTCTCTTTAACAGGATGGAAACTTGTCAGTGTGCGGGGTAATCAGATCTATACATTCAAAGAATTTACTTTAAATCCGCAAGAGAAGGTAATTATTTCATCAGCGGAAGAGCCAATCAACTCTGCATTCACCGTACTCCAGTGGGGCGAGGAAAACATTTGGAACAACTCCGAGTCAGATCCCGCAGAGCTCTATAACACTTTTAACGAGCTGGTATCGATCTGGGAAAATTGATTCTTACATTAGAGACCAAACAAATAAGCCTATCCGAGTTGCTTAGGCGCACTCTGGACAGGCTTATTTGTTTAATTCCTATTATATTAGTGAAGCTGCTGCGTATGCGTATGCGTTTGCTCTGAAATAGCACTAAGAGCATCGCCAGCTTCATTCACAAAGATTTCTCGTACTGCTAAATCCCCTATTGCAAGTACTCCGATTAAATCGCCGTTGTCGACCACTGGCAGCCTTCTAATCTGCTTTAACGCCATCAGGTTAGCGGCTTCATCTGTGGACGTTTCTGATGTTATCGTATCGATATCCGTCGTCATAACTTCTGCAACTGCTGTAGAGCCAGAATGCTTTTCCGCATAACCACGAATGACCAAATCTCTATCGGTCACGACTCCGATTAGTTTCTTCCCATCAGTAATCGGAATAAATCCAATATCGTATTGCTTCATTTTCACAGCAAGTTCATACAAATTATCCTGAATTGTAGCAGTTACACAATCCGTCGACATGATTTGTTTGACTGTTTTCACTTGATTATTCGAATTCAATTCGAAAACCTCCTCGATGTTTGATCAAGGATAGTCTAACCATACACTAAACGACTCATTCACATCTTCTCTTATGAACCTGTTGGATGCTCACTAGCATAATCATCAGCCATTGCGATTAACAATCTCGTAGACTGAAGCATCGCTCTCTCATCAATATCGAACTTTGGATGATGATGTGAGAARGTAGCACCGCAGTTTTCATTCCCTGCACCAACAAACATAAAGCATCCTGGCACCTGTTCCAAATAATAAGAAAAATCCTCAGCAACCGTTATGGCTTCCGAATGAATAACAGCTTCTTCACCGAACAAAGCGCCCCCAACCTTAAAGAACCGCTCAGCTTCTATTTCATCGTTCACCACAGGCGGATAACCAATACGCATCTGATAATCGAACTTTGCTCCATGCATGAGACAAGTATTTGTGACAAGTGTTTTCAGACGATCGTGGATCATCATTCTAGTCGACTCATCAAAGGACCTCACCGTACCCTTAAGCCTACATCTTTCTGCAATTACATTGTTCGTTGTACCGGCTTGGAAAGACCCAATTGTAACGACTGCCGGATGGAGTGGATTTACATTTCGGCTAACGATTGATTGCACCGATTGAACGAGCGACGCACCGATCATAATCGCATCAATGCTCTGATGCGGCAAACCACCATGACCGCCCTGGCCAATGATGTCAATAACAAACTCGTCTGCGGCAGCCATGAAAGGTCCCGCCTTCGATGCAATCAAGCCGCTGGCAAGTGGGGTCCATAAATGTACACCATAAATGGCATTTACACCGTCAAGCGCGCCGTCCTCTATCATTGGCTTAGCGCCTCCCGGTGTAACCTCTTCCGCTGGCTGAAATAGCAGCCTGCGTTCGCCTACTATTTCGTCTTGATTAGCACTATAGTAAGCCGCTATGGCTAGCAACGAAGCAGTATGGGCATCATGACCACAAGCATGCATGACATTAGGAACCTTCGATGCATAATCGCAACCCTTCTCATCTTGAATGGGCAATGCATCGATATCTGCTCTAAGGGCTACGACGGGTCCAGGCTTTMCACCCTTAATCGTTGCAATTAAGCCGTGTCCTCCAACATCTGTCCTTACGGAACAACCCATCTCTAGCAGTTGGCTCTTGATCCAGCTTGAAGTTACTCTCTCATGAAAAGACAATTCTGGATATTGATGAAGATGTCTAC
>NZ_JBFUHJ010000630.1:0-2439 GCF_056402455.1 Paenibacillus sp. P4_A7
CATCGCTTCTTCAAGTTTAAACCTGCAAAAAATCCAAACGGACTTCCCATTGTGATCTACTCCGGGAGTTCCATGAATCTGCCCGTGAATAAGCAAGAAGCCTCCGATACACTGCGTAAAATGTTGGAAATATAAATCGAGGGAAGACCAGAATTACTCACGTATGATTGCTTCAATATTACATCGGGTTATGTCCATAACGTCAAAAAATTCGACAATACAGGTGAAGATTTAGAGGATCTCATCTCCATCGGTACAATTGGCTTAATCAAAGCTATTGAGAGCTTCCAAACAGGTAAAGGCACGAAGCTCGCGACTTTCGCGGCTTGTTGCATTGAGAACGAAATACTTATGCATCTCAGATCTTTGAAGAAGACTAGGAAAGACGTATCACTTCATGATCCAATTGGCACGGATAAGGAAGGCAACGAAATTACGCTTATAGATATTCTCGGCACCGAGGCCGATGATATCGTGGATAAGGTGCAATTGAAGATCGAGAAGAGCAAGATTTATAAAAATCTCGACATATTGGATGATAGAGAAAAGGAAGTTGTTATTGGACGTTTTGGTTTGGGGCATGGCGGGGATGAGCGGACGCAGCGTGAGATCGCGAAGGAGCTTGGGATTAGTCGGAGCTACGTGTCGAGGATTGAGAAGCGGGCGTTGATGAAGTTGTATCATGAGTTTTAAGCTAAGAGGTAAGAATCACCTGAGCTCTTATAGTACATCTAATCCTATCGTATGTAGCGATAAAGTTAGGGTTTAATTGCACGATGCTATATCAATAAATGAAACCAAATGGCAGAGATTCCATTTGGTTTTTTTACTGTATACACACTCCAGATATGTGGAGTCCTGTGTGTCGCTATAAGAGGGTGATGAATTAAAGCCACATTTATCTCGAAACAAAGGTTCTAGTATAACATCAAGGCTAATCCAGACGAAATTATGAAGTCCGGAATTGGCAACATGACCAATATTGCAACGCTGTTTAACACCTATCTAGATCTAACGGGACAAGTTAGCTCAATCAAGCAGTGACAGTCTAGGACTTTATTTTTTAATCCTTGACTGCCACTGTTTTTTTAGTTTGGAACAGAAGGCAAACATCAGTTCAATACTGCAAAAGCAGTACGCATTACAAAACAATAGGATTATATCTAAATCAGATGGCCATGTTTATATGTTGAATACAAAAAAGAAACCTCTTATTATATCGCTTTTTCTCATATTAACGATGACGAGGTATTTGCTTATATAGAAAAAGGATCAATAATTTTTGAACTAGCGCCCGAAGACACCGAAGGCGTTTTTTCTTGTTCGTGAGGAGAACGAAAGTATACCCAACTTCGACTATTTTGCTACTTTCGGATAATAGAATGCACGAAGGTAAGATGGTACATTTAAGGATATTTATGTCAAATTAAAGCATTGTGGAGTGGAGGAAACTGGGCAAAGAAGTGGTTGGTGTTGATTCATGTATGATCGGAGGCTCCATTGTGGTGATCTCAGGTATTCTGCTCATCACGCTGAACAACTACGGTTCTTACACGCAGATGTGGTTGTTGGGTCAAAAACCAGAATTATAGGAGGGTAATCTTTAATGAAACGACATATGATTAAAGTATTTTCATGGTTATGTATGGTATCACTTGTAGTTGGATTCGTGGCTCCTGTGCTCATGGTTACTCCAAGCGTTTCGGCTGTTTCGCCAGGGAAAGCTACAATTTTTGGTAAAGTAACAGGCAATGATACAGGTGATGATGCTGATTCAAGCTACCCATTAGAGCAGAGTGTACTTGTAGTGCTTATGAATGGTGGTGTGGAAGTAGCGCAAACGAGAACCTATGAGGACGGTAGATTCTTTTTTCATAATGTTGCAGATGGCACCTATRCAATTAAGTTTAGCACAGTGGCAGGCTATACTATTGCAACTCCAGTTACTAGTGAGGAAAGTATTACAATTGATTCGAGTAAGAATTACTATTCTGTAGATGCACTTTATTCCAATATACCGAACTATGATGTAGTGCAATCTGGGGAGATATTTCAGGGAAATATAAAAGTTCCTTATCCTGAACATGGAGGAATTACTTACAAATTAACAGATGGTCCTGATCTTGGGAAGATATTAGATGGTGGATATGTTTATCCTATTTTTGAATATGAAGCAAATCCAGGTTCTACGGGTGAAGATAGCTTTACTATAATTGCTACTACGAATAAAGATGTATACACAATTAAATGGGATATTTTAATTATTCCTCCATTTGAGTATCCCGTTAACGAGCCGCCTACCATATTCAATGAGAATAAAGAAACGATGATAAATACGGCTGTATCTGGAGGTCCCGTAGCAGTAGATTTGGAAATGGATTGGTTAGATTTCGACTTTGCTAGCAGCCCTAGCCACGGAAAGGTAGAATGGGATAAGGA
>NZ_JBFUHJ010000631.1:0-2438 GCF_056402455.1 Paenibacillus sp. P4_A7
GCTAATTGTAGCGTGTTACATCAGATCGCTCCATAGTCTAAAACCGGGAAATGATGTGTTTATTTGACCAAGGAATTCACCAAAATATTTCGGTTCAAAGAATAGGGCTGATCAGGGTCCAATACGGATACCGTGTATCGGAATAATGGATCCTGGCATCTCTTTATGTAATCCGATGCCGTTATTCCTCGAACTTTCTTATACATTTTAGAGAAATGGTGTTCGTCCCCAAAGCCTACCGAATAGGCGATTTGCTTCACTGTGCCAGAGCCAATCATCATCAATTGTTCGGCACGCCGTAACCTTAACTCAAGCAGCATGCGTTTGGGGGAAATCCCGGTAGCGGAGACAAACATCCTTGTGAAGTATTCATGGGACCAGCCCGATATCGTTGCAATTTCTTCAATCTTTACGGGATCGGTCAAATGCTCTTCCATATAGATCAGCGCGCGTTGAATAGGAACTGGCAAGGAGGTGGCTTTCCCTTCCTCAGCTTGCGAGGAAAAGGACGACAGTTCTTCTAGAGCGGCAGAAAGCAATACGGCTAGCCTTCTCCTCCAATGCGCAGGCTGGTGATTTGCAATCCAAAGTATTTTCTCTATTAATCCGGTAACTAGCATATGGCATCTTGCCGGGAACATATGACCTTCTCGGAGCAAAGATCCAAATCGATCGTCTGATTCCCTTAGAGAGGCATAATCAAAATGCACGAACAAATGTCTTACGTTTACTTCTGGCGCGAACCGATAGGTATGCCAGTCACCTGGGCGAGTAAAGATGAAGCAAGGCTCGTTAAGAACAAACAGACTTCCTTCTATTTCATATTCAGTTTGGCTGCCTTCGGGAAAATAGACTAATTCGAAATCGTCAATTTGCCGAGGCCTGAGCACATAGCCCGCTTGAATGACGATGTCTCCTACATTATGTACAAAGGGCCAGTGGTTAGGCTCTTGATCGCTCATATTCTTCATCTGCCTCACCTTTCAACCGGAATCTACACTGATTCTAGTATTCTACCAGACTAATTTTTCACTGCATATACTAGGATTCAAGGTGAAACGGCTGTCGAGTCTTTAATCTTCCATGATGGCAACTGTCATTACTTTAACTCTTCATCATCAACAATCTTAAGAAAGAAGTATCCAGCTATAATCCCAATCAGCATCCAGAGATCAAGACGCTCAGATATAACCATACAACTTTGCGACGATAATACACAATAGCAATAATGTCCCCGGTTATCAGCATAGGAAGAATGATGCCTACAGAGTCTTTCGCAGGGAAGATCGTCGTCATCAGTGTAATGTCAAATATGCCTGAACTCGATACGCCTGCTTGGAAAATCCAATCATTAAATTGATATCTACTATGAACCACTATGGTGCCTATGTGCAATCTATTGCGTATCTCTTCTAAAATCATCAATCTTACACATATATCATTTTCCTCTCTTGATCAATAATAATAGATTCAAGGGGAACCGGCTGTCGCCATTCTTATGGCGATCACGCGGTTTATTTCCGGCGAACTATAGTGAAAGTATGGCGAAATGATATACTTTCCTATACTAAAAAAAAGAACGACTAAGTCGTTCTTTTTCTATGACACATGGTTTAATAACTCCGAAGTGCCAGCTTGAACCGAAAACGGCTGTCCTCTCCGAACCACATCGGAAAATTCGTACCCCACACATTGTTGTATAGCAGAAAATGAAATCCTTCATCCAATGAAGCGAATGTGTTGTCGAATTGCAGCAATCTTCTCTCGCCGGGCGCTACAACTGAAGCATCCCACGTTTGAATAGAAGCAACCGCTTCCGCACCCTTATATTCCATGCCATTCCCAACGGCATGTAGGTTCCGGTTGCCGTTCTTTACAACCTCCAAAGGTGACACCGGCTGACCTAATTTATCCATAGTCCACAAATGACTATTATCAGTCATTGGGGAAAATGAAAACCAGATCGCTTCGGGTAACCGATTTTTCGGTTTGTTGAACCAGTCGAGTACTACATTGACAGTTGGCTCATGCTTGCTAAATTCATAACTAATCTGTAACTGGCGAGGGGCGCCAAGTCGCTCATTTGCATCCGCTGGCAGTTCTAGCTTGATAAGCACGCGGTCAACGTCAGCTCCATAATCTACATGAAGAGACAACAGCTGCGGCTCAAATGTTTCATTCCGCGGCTTTTGCTGCACATTCTCCATACCTGGCTTACCGAAGTCGGCATCTGACCAGCTGTACGTAACGGACGTATTCTCCACATATTGCTGGAACCACTTGTCATAGTCCTCTACGCCAGATGATTCGTACAAAAATTTCCCCAGCGGGTGTCGTTCATCCGCCCAAACTTTACCCTTGCCATCGACTAAGTAAGAAATGGAGCCATTATGGCTGAACGAGATCTGAAACTGTCCTAATGAATAAATAGTATATGG
>NZ_JBFUHJ010000632.1:0-2753 GCF_056402455.1 Paenibacillus sp. P4_A7
TTACTTTCAATTGCGAAGTCCCAAACTGAATTCGATAAAGCACTACAATGGCAATAGTCATAATGCACATCACGATGAAAATATTGCTGTAAACAAAAGCATCCTTATTTGTTACTAACGGATTAAAATGAAATGAAGGCACCTTGTTATCGAGCAGCTTTCCGATGAAACTCATAGAAATCGCGCCAGACATGAAATTTACCATGGAGAATAACCCCATTCCAACCCCTACTTGCTCTTTTATCAATGTGCGAGAAATGGTATTCGACATCGCAATTTGCATAAAGGTTTGTCCTACATTTCCTGCTATCAATATAATCGCAATAATGTAAGGTGATACCCCGACAACAATTGAAAGTAATATGAAGCAAAACAGCAGCATTAATGAAGCAGAAAATACTAGAAAGGTGTTTCCGCGTTCATCGGCCATTTTCCCAGCCTTCCGCCCCATAATGGCAGATGCGATTGCAGCGGGAAACATGACAAGACCGATGATCCCGGGAGATAAATCGTTTAGATTCGCCAATGGCAAGAAGAAAGAACGTTACTGTCCCAGCGAGCAATCCGCCTCCAAAGATATCGATGCTCCCAGCTTTCCCTCTCTCATCATCCAAGTACTTCCGAAAGAATGGTAATGTAACCAAGGATATAATAGAAAAGAAAAATAATAGCCTCCAACTGCCAAAGCTTGAGATTAATCCTGCGACAACTGGACCCAAAGCACTTCCGAGTGCTAGTCCGATTGCCGAAATCCCTAATGCTCTTCCTCGCTTCTCTGGTGCGAAATAACGAATGGGGATAATCATTGCTGTAGCTGGTAGAACTGCAGCTCCAGCAGCTTGCAAGATTCGCCCTGCAATAATCATCCAGTATTCAGAAGCAAACATGCCCACCATCGAGCCAACAGCAAATAGAATTAGCCCAAAAGTCAACAAATCCTTGAGTCGGTATTTATCGGCAAGCTTCCCATAAACGATCGAACCAATAGCATATACAACCATATATCCGGTCATAATCCAACTAACCTGAGAAGGAATAAGATCAAACTCTTTACCAATTACCGGTAAAGCAACGTTGAACATAGTCCCATTCATTACAGAGAATATGAGTGCAAAGACCAAAACCCGCAATAGTTTATCAGCGTTTTTAATTTTTGAATCATTCAAATTTTCTCACCCCTAATTATGAGTTACCCTATTCCCTTTTTTGGGATCTAAATGCTATATCCATTCTATGAGCATCACCAATTTCCCATTTCAGTATGTGTTTGTATATAATGAGGATACTCACTATACTCGATAATACTGAGGATACACACTAATTTTAGTGATTTCAAGGTATATCATACTGGTTTTAGTACCGCTAGTGAGTGGCTTAACTATTTTTATCAGGTTATAATGAGTTATTAAGTTTGCAGGGTCGGAGTTTGAACGAAACTTCTTGTCAAGGAGGCAAAATAATGATTACCCAAACGGATAACCCTTTAGCGATAGACGTCATCCACGTTTTAATTAGAACAACACAATATCTACAAAGAGAATTCACGACACAAATTTCCACTCATAATACACCTTTTCAAGTTACGGGGCCTCGTTTACGTCTTCTCTCCACCGTATCAGATGCAGGTAAGATCCGTATGAACGAATTAGCTTTAAAGCTTGGAATTAAGGCACGTACCGTTACCGATTTTGTCGACGCACTTGAAAAGGACAATCTACTAATCCGTATTCCTGATCCTACGGATCGTCGTGCTACTCTAATTCAACTTACGGAGTTGGCGCAAGTTCATATAACGGAAGCTCTTGCCATGCAGACAGAAATTGCAGAAAGCCTAATAGGAAATCTATCCCCAGAACAAAGAAAACAGCTTCTCGAATTATTATTTTTGCTGATTGAAGAAAAAGATCTTTCAAGCCCCTGTGAGGATGCTTTGAAATAAGTAGTAAAAAAGAAATGAATGTTGACACAAAAAGTCGATCGAATTTCGATCGACTTTTTGTGTCAGTAAAATGTTTGAATCACCCAACTACTAACGATACAGTTCCCTGCTCTCTACAGTGCCCAATCAATTTACCTTCATCTCCAATACTATAGTGTAATTTCTAAAGGGAGTGGGTAAAGGAAAATGTCTACATTTGCTGCTGCAAATGCTTTGAAGGAACAACTTGTGCAATCCTTGTTGAAACACTCAAAAGTTCAGGGTATTGGCGTAGGATATCTTGATCCTAAGCAACCAAAAAAAGGGGCAGCCGTAATTATTTACGCAGATGCTTTGTCYGTCGTTTCTCTAGGGATTTCTTCAATTCTATCCAAGCGAGGAAAGAAAACGACCGTGAATGCACCCATCCGTTTGGTAAAGACAGGAAAGATTCGTTCTCATGCTGATTATCGTAGGCGAATTCGGCCTGTCATAGCCGGCTATAGTATTGGAACAAGAGCTGGATCAGGTACTTTAGGTTTGATTGTCACGAATTCCCCAAGAGCAAATCAGAGATACATTTTCAGTAATAATCATGTACTTACCAATCCAATCAACTCTAGTTCACATGCTGAAACGTTACAGCCCGGAGGAGCGGACAATGGACGACCCGGCACGGATCGTGTCGGTCAGTTATCACGTTTCGTGCAGTTAAGTCAGAATAGAACTAACCTCATGGATGCGGCTCTGTCGATCCCCGTTCGGAACAGTATCTTGAACCCCCGCTATGCTACTGTAGGTGTTATTCCCGGACATGTAACCTCCTACCGTGTAG
>NZ_JBFUHJ010000633.1:0-2408 GCF_056402455.1 Paenibacillus sp. P4_A7
AGTGAAGTGAATCGAAGTAAATCTTAATAAATTGCAAAATTGATGAGGGAAACTCGCTATCTTGTGTGTATATGTGACATTCCTCATTAGCTTCTAACTAAGTGCATTCACTAATAGATGAGACAAACCTAAAAAAGTTTAAATTCGCTATGGGATTTGGTCACGAGGTGAGTTAAATCTCAATAAGTTTAAATTTCCAAGGGGATTTAACTATTATGTGAGTTAAATCTCAATTAGTTTAAATTAGTGAAGGCATTCACTAGTTAGTGAGGCAAATCTCATTAATATAAGTAATTCCTGACGACTAATTCCAAACAGTGAGGTAAAGCTCACTCCCCGTGAGGTTAAGTTCATCGCTAGTGAGGTTTGCCTTACTAATTGGTCTCAGGTTCACCCATGTAATTAACGAGTTACTAGTTAGTATAAAGACTTTTAGGAGGTTGTTTATATGCAATTAAAAGGTATTCATCACGTATCAGCGATTACGGGCACAGCATCAGGTAATTTCAGCTTTTACACGCAAATATTAGGTCTTCGTCTGGTCAAAAAAACGGTCAATCAAGATGAAACTTCCGTTTATCACCTGTTTTATGGGGATGAGAAGGGTAATCCGGGAACAGAGCTGACATTCTTTGAATTCCCAATGACCGGAAAAAACCGCGAGGGAACAAGCAGTATTTCCTCTTTGTCGCTTCGCGTGGCAAACGATGATGCACTTCGCTATTGGAAAGAAAGATTTGCTCAATTTAGTGTCGATCATGATGCTATTATCGAGCGTGCTGGCAGGAAAACAATCGCTTTTAGAGATTTTGAGGGTCAGCGTTTAGTACTGGTTTCGGATGAGCATAACGAAGGGGTTAAGGGCGGTAAGCCTTGGGATAAAAGCACAGTGCCTACTGAATATGGCATACTCGGGCTTGGTCCCGTTCAATTGACCGTGAAAAATCCAGAGCCGACCGTTGTTGTGCTAACACAGCTAATGGGATTCCGTCAAAAGGGTCAATACCCATCTACAATAGCTGGTCAGCCAGATATCGTAGTATTGGAAACAGGTGAAGGCGGAAGTGGTGCTGAAGTTCATATCGAGGAGCGAAATGATCTTCAGCGCGAGCAGCAAGGTCACGGTGGAGTTCACCACGTAGCGTTCCGTGTCGATAATGACGAGGAGCTTCAAGAATGGATTGAACATATTCGCGGAGTTAGAATTCCAAACTCAGGGTTTGTTGACCGCTACTACTTCCGTTCACTGTATTTCCGTGAGCCGAATGGCATACTTTTCGAGTTAGCAACGGATGGGCCAGGCTTCGATACGGATGAGCATATCGATCACTTAGGCGAGTCACTCGCATTGCCTCCGTTCCTTGAGCCACAGAGAGCGCAGATCGAGTCGAGATTGAAACCGCTCGATACTCAAAAGGTATAAGGTACCAAACAAGCGTATTGTAAAGAGAAGGAGCCTTGAGACGGCTATTGTTCAGTGTTACTCTTGGTGCTTATATCTTCATTCGTGATTTTCCGCGGATGATCGTTGGCGGGTTTGCGCGGCTGCGCAAAGCCCGCCATTTTTGTTTGGTTTGAGGCCGCTTGAATCCGTGTATGGTTACTTTTTGTTGATCAGCTTATGGTTGATCAAAAGTCGCGCTTTAATTGTTTTGGAATATTCGGATGGTGTCATACCAGTGGCTATTTTGAAGTGGCGAGAGAAGTAATGGACACTGCTGTAGCCGAGCAATTCCGCGATCTCAGTAAAATTGTAGATCTCCTCGCGAATATAGGCTTTGGCCTTCTCTATTTTCATTTGGTTCAAATATTCAATAATGCCGAGACCTGTAGCTTCTTTGAATAGAATGTTGATCTGAGTCCGTCCAATTCCGAATTCAGAGCACAATTGCTGAAGCGTCCGTCTTTTATCCAAGTTGGCAGCTAAATAAGTGATGATCTTCTCAGACAGAAGGTTGGCTTGGTTATTCCTCGTTGACGAAGCGGATGAGCGATCTTCTTTACTATGTTTGTTACGAATCAACTGGATTAATAACAATTCAATATAGATTTTGACTAATTGCTCGCTAGCAAAAGTAGGAGGAATGTCATGAGACTCAGTGGAGTGCCGAATTGAAATCACCTCCCGATCAGAATCCGAAGAAGTTCCTAAATCAGTTCCTGCATCAGATTCTGATGTCGATCTCGAACCGTAGACATGCAGTCCTTCCTTCATAAGAAGAGCAAGGATTGAGCGTTCGTATTCACTAAGGCGAAACATTTTATTTTGAGTGAAGAAGGACATGACATCGGAGTTGCAGACGAACGTTACAATAAATATATCTGGCGCGACTTTCCCATTGCTTACGAGGTTATGGAATTCGTTAGGCTCATGGAAGAGCAAATCGCCCTGCTTAAGGGAATAGACG
>NZ_JBFUHJ010000634.1:0-2385 GCF_056402455.1 Paenibacillus sp. P4_A7
GAATGTATCCTTTCTTGTAGAACCTCAAGATTAATTTCGTCCATTTTAACCCCCACATATCTTCTCGCAACTATTGTGGTACAGAGAATTGAGTTCACTCACTCGACTATTGCTTCATTTGTAATTGTGAAGTCACCATGAATCATATATACATCTGGCGGCTTGGAGACCATACTTTACTAGTTTCAAATTGTGAAGCTAATGAGAGGAATGACGGAAATAGAGAAGCTTTAGCATCATAATCTGAAACTATATCACTGGAAAGAGGCGCGGATAGTGCTAATCCAGCAATTACGTTCATTTTCTGAAACTAAACAGCAGCTTTCCCTTTGACAGTCACAATTAATTGCAAAATTTGAAACTGTGCGAGCATAACATAGCCAATAAGACTGTGTACACAGAATCGTTTACTTTTGTTATGACAGCTCCGATCGTGAATTTTAGGGCGTTATGCTTATGTCGACTTAGATTGCTGTAGATATTTCTCAATCCTGTACTTCTCTTAATTCTAACAAAAAAAACCTCCTTTCAGTAAATTCACATTACTGTACGGAGGCATTTATCTATTAAAGTATCCATTAAAGTATCTATATAAAATATCTTCTTTTAAACTACCTTGTGAATTCTAATAACCGTACTTTGAAAATCCCCTTTAAGCTCAACCTTAATTCCCAATTTCCTTAATGCCATTCCACTGAAAGATTGCTTAGTCCCTTCAACTTGATACAGTGTCTGATCATCTAGACCCTGCAAACGAATGCGAGGAATCTCATTATCAAAGTTATTCGACTGTAGGAACGCAAACACAACCGATTCTTCTTTACTAGCACTTACATACATCACGGATGCCAAATTACTTTCCCTAACGGAAAGAAGTCTGTATTGGTCACCATGTTGGATGATCGGTCTAATTTCCTTATATAAATGTATCAATTCTTTTGCTTCTTGGTTTTCATCGTCGCTCCATTTCAATAGGTTATCCCCAACACCCAAATTCCCAATCATAGCGCTATGAAAACGATAGGACAAAGATAGCCTTCTGTTATTTACCCAGTTAACTTCATCCGTAACCCATGCTTCCATAATTTTGGCGCAATACGCATAAGAAAACCCTTCCTGAATTCGTAACCGATCAAACGCATCTGTATTATCGCTGGTCCATACTTGGTCAAAATATTGCAAGATCCCCATATCAACGCGACCGCCACCACCTAAACATGACTGGAAGATGACCGTTGGATGCTTAAGCTTTAACTTTTCTACTATTTCGTAAACGCCCAAAGCATGCCGAACCCAAATCTCCTTCTGTTCTTCTGGCGGTGCTGACGGAAAACCAGGCTCGCTGAAGTTTCGATTCATGTCCCATTTGATGAAAGAAATCGGATGCTCGGAGAGGAGGCTGTCTATACAATCATAAATATATTGCCTCACATCAGATCTAGACAGATTTAAGATGAGTTGATTTCTTAGTTGAGTACGCTCTCTCGTTTCAAAATGATAAACCCATTCCGGATGCGCTCGATATAGATCGCTATCGGGATTTACCATTTCCGGTTCGACCCATAGTTCGAACTCCATCCCTAAATCATTAACTTTACTAATCAAGCCATGAAGACCGTTGGGAAACTTACTTGGATTAACAAACCAATCTCCTAGTCCTGCTTTATCCGAATTGCGTGCACCAAACCAGCCATCATCGACAACAAACAGCTCTACACCTATCTTTGATGCAATCTCCGCCAACTTAGTCTGTTGTTCTTCGTTCACGTCAAACGCTGTTGCCTCCCATGAATTGTAAAGCACTTTCCTCAGCTTACTTTTGTTTTCTTCCGGCAGTACGTAGTTCCGCTGATAGTTGTGGAGATTGCGACTAGCTTCGCCAAACCCTTGGTTTACATAACCAACTATATATTTCGGTGCACAAAAGCACTCTCCAGGCTTCAGATTCCAAGAAAAATCAAAATCATTTACCCCAGCGCTAACTTTCACCATGTTAAATTTGTCTTTTTCAATGACTATTTTCCAATTACCACTAAAAGCTAACGCACCGAAATAGACYTCCCCTTTATTTTCATCCGCTTTCCCTCCTTGATCCAACATAAAAAAGGGATTGGCAAAGTGACTGGTCGTACCTCTTCTGCTTTCAAGTACAAGTTTAGTGTCCGGCAGCATTACCCTGTCTAGTTGTGTTTCCCCAGCCCAGCGTCCTGTCAAATAAGTCAGTCTATACTCTCGCTCTCTCGGCACGTAGAAGGATCCAGTCAATGCTTGCTCCAAGGTTATATTCGCATCACCTTGATTTACAATCTCACAATACCTTTCAATGAGATCACAATCTGCGATAATCTTATAATAAAGCTTCACCTCTAAGGAATAGTGTGTATC
>NZ_JBFUHJ010000635.1:0-2385 GCF_056402455.1 Paenibacillus sp. P4_A7
CTTGACCAAATTTAAATTTTCCCGTAATTTGCTGCTGTTCGATTTTTACGACTGCTACCCCTTTCAAACGTCCTCTGTACATGTCCTTCTCCGCTGCTATCGGCTAATATCCGCCTTCTGGCTGCAGTTTGACCATTAAAGCTTGCAGCGCCTCTGCTTTCTCAATCGCATCCTTCACAATGGCTGCCTTCCCTGTAATAAGAACGGATTTGAAAAAAGCGGTTGCGGGACATGCCAGCACCGGATCGGATAGATAGGATGGGATGATCGCATATTCTTTAGCTACGCAAAATGATACACGTGCATCGCCGGCTATGCTTTTCATTTTCTCTCCGATCCAGCTTCCGTGAAAATAAATAGTCCCATTCAAATACACATAGTTAAGCGGCGTAATCGACGGAGTGCCATCCTCCTTTACAGTGCTAAGAAAGCCAAAGCTCATTTCGTCTAGAAACTGTTCTAGCTCTGTCCCCTCGTTAACTTCTAATTCCTTTCTCCTCATCTTGTAACGACCCCCATCATGTTCTATGAATAGTCTAAGCTTAACTTCTATATTGACATAAAAGAAGATCCAATTTAACTTGGATTGACTAGACCAATTTCAAGTGAGAGTCTTACAAAAAGGAGTGGTCAGAGCTGCAGGATTATTGCCGTATTGCCTACGAACGATATTTTAATGAGACGGATAGAAAAGCGGAAGCACTGTTTCTAACATTGCGTGAGATGATTCTGAGTGGTTTGCTGAAGGAAGGTGAACGACTGGAATCTAGCCGCAGAATGGCGGATCAGTTTGAGCTCTCCCGGGGTTCAGTGAATCAAGCGTACGATATGCTATTTGCGGAAGGCTATGTGCGGGCTGTGAAAGGAAGCGGTACTTACGTTTCTTATCGACAGCCTGATTTTGATCTGAAGCTGCCAGAAATAAGCGCGAGTTTACGATTATCCTCTTGGGCCAATCGGTTGCCAGCTATCCCGGAGTGTAAGAAACATTTTGATAAAGCGCGAGTTGCGATAGATTTTAACGCTGGTGCTATTGATAAGCAATCCTTTCCAATCGAAAAATGGAAAACAGCTATGTTTGGGCAAATACGTGAGGAGTTTGAGAAGCGGGTCGAGAGTGAAGCCACTATTGAGGGCTATTTACCACTCCGAGAGGCGATCATACATGAGCTTAGGAGAGAAAGAGGTATTATAGCTAGCGCGGATGATATTTTTATTACTAGCGGTTCGACGTATGCAATCGCTTTGCTAGCTATGCTTTTTATAGAACCTGGGGACAGCGTTGTTCTAGAAAACCCTTCCTTTAGAGGTCTGGTAAGAGCAGTTCGATCGGCGGGTGGAGAGGTTATTAGTGGTGAGGTCGATGATTATGGACTCATACCGGACAATTGGAAAGCGAGACTGCTATTCGTCACACCGACCAGACAGTTTCCGACTGGTGTTCAGCTAGCTCCTGAACGGAGAATCCAACTGCTGGAATGGGCATCAAGACAAGGGGCAATTATTGTTGAAGATGACTATGACAGTGAATTTCGATTAAGCGGTCGGCCTGCTGAGCCGCTTAAGGCAATTGACCATGAGGGACGAGTCGTTTATGTAGGCTCCTTCTCCAAAACGATGTTCTCCGATCTTCGTCTCGGGTATGCGATCGTACCCGCTCCAATTCGGGAGCCGTTTAGACGAGCGATGTATTTGTTAGAGCCGTATCCAAGCGGTATAGCAAGGCAGCGGGCGATGGCAGAATTTATAGCTAACGGCGAGTACAAGCGCCATGTGCGCAGGCAAAAAAGGTTGTACGGAAGGCGACTCCTAACATTCCGTGAAGAAGCGGGCCGTTTATTGGAGCAGCTTTTCCGTTTCTCGCCATCGGATTCAGATTTGCATCAATATGCACAGTGGAGAGGGCATGAGGCTGATTACGAGAGGTTTCGAAAGTTGTGTCTGAACGCGGGTGTCAGTTGGAGCAGCGGTGATCATTATTGGCTGGAGGGGGAAGGGGATGACAATAACACAAAGAACAGTAACATAAGCAATAGCAATAGCAACAACAGATGCAGTAATATCCCGAATTATCGTAAGCCTACGGCGATGTTCGGATTTGCTCATCTAAGCGAAGAAGAAATAATAAAGGGCATCCAGTGTATGGAGCATTGCTGGAAATCAATGTATGAAGAGCGCTGAGTGATGCTTTTTAGATAAAGAATGATGATCGAAAAAAGTTGATTGATGTGCGTAAGATAATGTTAGTGGTTAGTGGTTAGTGGTTAGTGGTTAGTGGTTAGTGGTTAGTGGTTAGTGGTTAGTGGTTAGTGGTTAGTGGTTAGTGGTTAGTGGTTAGTGGTTAGTGGTTAGTGGTTAGTGGTTAGTGGTTAGTGGTTAGTGGTT
>NZ_JBFUHJ010000636.1:0-2376 GCF_056402455.1 Paenibacillus sp. P4_A7
TCGCAGCGCCTTAGCTGAAGCAACAATACCCGGAACGTTATGAGTGCCAGGTCGTGAACCACCCTCCTGAGAGCCCCCAGTAAGCAGTGGATAGAGTGTAATTCCCTCTCGGACATAAAGATATCCTACACCTTTTGGTCCACGGAGCTTATGTGCAGAGCCGCTTAGAAGGTCAATGCCCCATTCTTCCAGCTCTATAGGCAGTTTGCCCAAGCTTTGTACGGCATCGACATGAAAAAATATTTTATTATAGGATTTCAACAATCGTCCTATGTCATCAATCGGTTGAATAGATCCAATTTCATTGTTGATATGCATGACACTAACCAGTATAGTCTCGTCCGTTAAAGCTTCGATTACTTGTTCAGCTCGAACATGTCCAAATTCATTTACAGGCAAATAGGTTACACGGAACCCTTCCTGCTCTAATTGACCAAACGTATCATAAACGGATGCATGCTCAATTTGCGTTGTGATGAGATGATTACCACGACTGCGATATTGCTTAGCAATCCCTTTCAGAGCCAGATTATTCGATTCTGTTCCTCCAGAAGTAAATATCCATCTGCCGTTCGTCGTATGAAGTTGTTCCTTAATTAATGTACGTGATCGCTCGATTAGCTTATTTGCATTCGCTCCGGCACGATGAATGGATGATGGATTCGCATATTGCGTTTTCATCACCTCCATCATTGTTTGGACCACCTCTTCATATGGAGGTGTTGATGCGCAATGATCAAAGTAAAGCATATGAATATCTCCCTTCCTTCATAAAAAGAAAAAGATCAACGATAGCCTCTGCAGCTGCTGCAGAACGCCATTTCGTGATCTAATTGACGCTAACTATCGAGCATTAAGTACTTTGGAAACATAACGCTGAGTTTCTTCGGGTAGCGAGTTCATACGATTCATAAGCTGCTCATCTGTCTGTATGCCTAGTCTGTCAATACGCCCTGGTCCTGCATTATAAGCAGCTAAAGCCACCTGTTCATTACCGTTATATTTCCGCAACATTAAAGATAAATACTTTGTTCCTCCATCAATGTTTTGAGCAGGGTCGAAGGAATCGGTTACACCTAAACCTCTTGCTGTCCCATCCATAAGCTGCATTAAGCCTTTGGCGCCTGCATGAGATTGAACATTTGGATCAAATCCGGATTCCGTTTTTATTACAGCTTGAATCAAAGACGGGTCTACACCATATTTGGACGAAGCCTGCTGAATAAGAGCATCATAAGTGCCTGAACCAGCCACTGCTGTATTTGTATTGTAATCGCTATAAGAGATGTTCGTTAAGCCGTTAAGCCCAGATAGCTGTGATAGTGCTTCCATAGGCAATACAGAAGTATTAGTACCGCTTTCTGAAGACATGTCCGACATATATTGTGACAGTAAGCTATCAAATAAAGTTGTCGAACCATTGCCGCTTAATGAATTCAAGGGACTTGAAGTGGATTGAAAATCAAGACTTGGCGCAAGCTGAAGCTGCAATATTGTTTTTATAGTACGTGGGTCGATACTCATAATATCCTCCTTGATGTAAAGTCCGATTTATGTATAGTTTTCGTAGCCATTGTTCGAGAGACAATTATTCATACTCTTTATATTATATCGGTTTTAATTGTACATGTTTTTAGTGCAATCGACCAGTATAAAAAAAACGGATCGTACCCACATGAGGTAAGGTCCGTTCATTACATTTATTAGATATATTTAAAATTACTTAAATACTTTTACACGCTTATCAATCGCTTGGAGTTCCTTCTCGCCGGCTTTTGCAGTCATCTTACCGAAAGGCATTTGAGCATAGAGAGAAATAAGTATTACCAATGCTTCTTTCGGTGTATAAAGTCAAATAAGGAAATCACTGCAAGTAACAGCAAGCATATCAATAAAACAACCATTTCAAGCTCCAGTAAATACCATGGCCACGGGGATAGTAAGTCAAGAAGCGAGCCTGTGCCGGGCTTACCAGCGAGGAACATGAAGTTAGTATGGCCTGAAACTACATTCGTAAGGAGTGCCGGAAGAGCCAACACATGCAGCCATAGCAATGCACCTAACAATGATTTAAAATCTGGGCGATAACGCTCGACTACAGTAATATAGATGGCCGTGCTAATAATTCCGATATGAGCAAGAAAGAATTGAAAGTATCTGAAGTCTGGATATGTCTCGTCTAAGTTAGGCGTTAACAGCGCTTGCAGAGCACCCATGCTTCCTAGAAAAAAGATAATCGCGTAAAGCCTCTTGCTTCGCGTAATTAATAGGACAGCTGACAGTAGCAGCGTCAGACTGCATAGTTGAAATGGCAGTGAGCCAGCATCCCAACGACCCGCGAGAACATACGACAATTGAAGTGAAGCCTCGCAGCAT
>NZ_JBFUHJ010000637.1:0-2372 GCF_056402455.1 Paenibacillus sp. P4_A7
GCAAACATCGGCTTCTGCTCTTTAATGACAAGTATGAGTATAGTAGTCATCAGTCCTAGCCCGACGATTTGAATCATTTCCATGTGCAGTCACCTACTAGCTCGCATCCATCTGAAAGCATCTACTGAAACAAAAATACCGATTTTATTTCTTGAAACAATTCATTTAACAGACGAACAACCATGAACAGCACGACAACAAAACCAATGACAGTTACCCAATGCGCCATATCTTCCTTTCCCATCTGCTTCAAAACCGAATGGATCATGGCGATCACAATACCGATTCCGGCAATTTGGAAAATAGCGCTCACATCCATGCTCATCTGTGCGGCACCCCATTACACCATCAAAATGACGATCAGCACAGCGATCAAAATACCGAGACTTTTCCACATCTTCTCGTAACGCCCTTGATCGTCTCTCGCTGCGTCCTCCTCTGTCTTCAACTGTATTAACGCAAGGCGCAAATGCTTGATTTGATCTTCCTTATCACTAATGCCGAGCGTTGAGCCAAGCCGTATCAGCACCGATTGCTCATTGCTTCTCATCGACGTTGCTCCCCAGTGTGATTTAAYTGCCTGCTCCCAGCTCTCGCGGAAGGAAAGACCTTCTGTCTCCCAAATACCATTCGCCGCTTTGCGAAATAAGGTAGATAGCGGCTCAGGCGCTGCATCGGCGGTTCTCACAAGCGCTTCTGGAAGCGGCGTTTGTCCATAACTGATTTCTGTCTCTAGCCTCTGAAGAGCATGTGCCAGCTGACGCAATTGACGGGGACGCTCGACTAATCTTGACGCCTGCTGAAAGCCAATCATAGTTCCTGCGAACAATATGAGCACCGCACCTATCAACTTAATCACGGATCATCCGCTCTAAACCGGCCAGAGTATGCAGGAGCCGAGTCATCAGCTTGTGGAAGCAGTGTCAGCGAAGGATCTCGTGCAGACGCAGAGCGCCCGCTTGGATCAGCCAACACCACACGATGCATCGTACCTTCAACTGTTCGCTTTAGCTCTACAACGTATGTGAATGCTCCATCATCGAGCAGCTTTCGCAGAACAGGCCTGCCTCTCGCCTCTTGTAAATCATAGGCGTGCGCAGTGGCTACTACACTTATACCAGCATGACTAGCTTCACGTATGGCTTCTCCATCCTCTGGCCGTCCGATTTCATCCGCGATCAGCACCTCGGGAGACATGGAACGGAGCAGCATCATCATTCCTTCTGCTTTCGGACAAGCATCCATGACATCCGTCCGYGGGCCAACGTCAAAGGTTGGTATACCCCGAACACAAGCCGCAATTTCAGATCGTTCATCAACAATGCCGACCTTTCTGCCTTGCCAGCCCGTTCCTTCATGCATCGGCCACAACCCATAGCTAACGGATCTTGCAATGTCGCGAACTAATGTCGTTTTTCCTTGCTGGGGCGGTGCTAGGATGAGGGTAGAATGTAAGGTTTTTCTCACACGATCGACTAGCTTCGGCAGTAGAAGAACACTTGCTCCGATTACCTCTCTGGCAACCCGAATGTTGAAAGCGCCGATATCGCGTATTCCTCGAACTGAGCCGCTGTCTAATATCGTTCTCCCGGCAAGACCAATTCGATGACCTCCCGATACGGTGATAAAGCCTCTGCGCAGCTCCTCCTCCATCGCATATAAGGAGTAGTTGGTTATCCGCTCTAGCAGCTTGCGACAAACATCAGCAGAGGGCTTGTATGCTCCATCAGCTGATTGACGCAAAGTTCCATCGCTAGCCATAAAACGAGACTGACCGCGAAAACAAATCTCAAGAGGTCGTCCCTCTCGAACTCGAATTTCCTCGAGCTGCTCCTGCATCTGTTCAGGAAGCCGCTCTAGCAGCGTCTTCAGCTCCAATGGCAATAAGTGAATAATGCGTGCCAGCATGATAATCTCACTCCCTGATGTTTGTCCTTCGTAGTTCCATTTGTATGCGTACTTCGTGAAAATATGACTCCAGAACAGTCAAAATACTAGAGTTGCAATCTATTATTTTTTTAGAATACCGATCATTAAGCAAATAATGCCTCCCGCTACCCATAGAAACTTAGTAGGTGACAGCTTATCAGATAGACCTACCAGTCCTATTGTTGTTGTTGCTATCAGAATCAGAGGCCCTACAAGGGCAAGTGATGAATTGACTACCAGAGCTTTATCAATCTGATTTAAGCGAAGCATAAGCAGCGCAGCCAAAATCTCGATCGTGCCAGACATGAGTCGAAGCGATGCCATACTCAAAACTATTTTGTTCAACATTGGGAACAACCTCCCTTCGGCAAACGTAAACGGCTGATGCCTTCCTTTGGCGGCTTGAGCTCGTTTCGCGGTGAAATATAGGCAGAGTATAAGCG
>NZ_JBFUHJ010000638.1:0-2371 GCF_056402455.1 Paenibacillus sp. P4_A7
AACCTGAGTTATCAGGTTTTTTTTAATAGTTATGTGGGTACATTCTTGTCAGTAGACAATCTAGTTACACATTATATGATTAGCTAACCTAGAAAAGCGATTGAACGTTTTACTTTCTTAGCAAATTCAATAGGATTATCAATCGACTCCCAGTGAATATACATAAGACGCGGGTTCTCGAACAGCCAGTGATTATGGACTGCTGTTACTTTAATCCCGTTTTTGCGAAGATTGGTCAACAAGCGATTTACTTGGTTTTGGAAGAGAGCCGTTTCCCCCAAACAGAGTGCGCGACCCGACTTATCCAAAGATTCAAACGAGAACAGTTGATAACGGACTAAAGGAGATGTTGTACGTCTTCTTAAAATAGCAGCATTTACAATCCTATTTCTAGTAACAAAACAAACAGGGCCTTTTGTAATTTCATGCTCGGTACCACCTAAAATGGTTGAAAATCGATCACATAGTTTTCTAAAGGCAGGACTTACTGGCACTTGTTTCACGATATGAAAACATCCTTTCATAATAAAATACGAACAACACTCAACGGCAATTATCCCAAGAATGCAATGGAATCCTTGGTTCTTTTCGCAAATACGACAGGATTCATGATGGCTTCCCAGTGCATATACATTAATCGAGGATTTTCTTTTAACCAGTGATTATGAATCGCAGTCACTTTGATCCCGCGTTTACGAAGGTTCGTTATTAAACGGTTTACCTGATTTTGATGAACGGCAGTCTCACCCAAGCATAATGCACGACCTGAACAATCTAGCGATTCAAACGAGAACATTTGCATTTGAACCAGAGGGGAGCGCGTTCTTCTTCCTAAGATCGTTTCTCTTAAATTCGTCATTCGTGTAACAAAACAAACTGGACCTGCTTCAATTTCCGATTCACCTCCTAAGATTTTGCCGAATTGCATACATAGTTTTCTAAATTGCGGACTTACTTTCACTTTTTGTGCCATATAAATCCTCCTTTAATCATGTTCTACATAGCGTATGATCAAAGTAGGATAGAGAATTGGACCACTAACTATTGTTTCAAAAATGTACGAATTCCATAGACCAGAAAACACGAAAAAAAGCACTCTGAACATAGAGTGCCTTTACGAAAACTGAATGTAAGAGATTTCAGTTATTCTTCGATATTTTCGAATTTCTCTCGAATCTTCCTCCGTTGTTTCCTTTTATCTATCACTATGATTTGTTTAGCGATCGTATATCCGATTAGATAGGCTGCCGCTGAAGTATTTCCATCCACAGTAAATGGGATAATTGAAGCATCCGCAACAATTAAATCTTTTACTCCGTGAACATTTCCACGCCGATCAACGACCCCTCCATTTGTTAATGGGGCCATTCGAAGTGAGCTTTGTTGGTGATGATTGTGCTCAAAATTTTCTTTAATAAATTGCTCCAGTTCGGCATCATTATCAATCGTTTCAGAAGATGGTGAAATGAGCCGATATTTGGGATCAATGGACATAAGCTCAGCAGCTATATTCTTTACATAGATCTTATAAATGTTTTTCACGGCTTCCAAATCATTCGGATTATCTAGAAATCCTTCATCTGCGAGTACAATTTTAAGCGGGTCTTTGTTTTGGATTCTGATGGAACCGCGACTCTTCGGACGCAAGTAAATCAAACCTAACGTTAACGTATCGCCTTCAGAACCGATACCCAGAATTTGAACCGCTCGACGCTTGCTGTTAATTTCTAGAGGGTCAGGCAGGAAAGCCCCGCCGGTATAAAGGGCATTTGGATCATTTGAAGGTAAAGGTCTGTCGCTCGGATTCGATTGAAATACAGCAAAGTTAAGTGTGTGGTTTCTTAAGCTTTTCCCCACGTTTGGATTATTAAAGTTGCAGCGAATACCAGATTCTTTAAGTATTTTCGCAGATCCTATTCCGGATAGCATTAAGAGCTGAGCGCTGTTAATACCTGCTGCAATAATGACCTTTTTCTTTGCGTGTGCGATTATGCGCTCACCATTTTTTAGAAATTCCACTCCGCGGGCGCGCTTATTAGAAAAAAACACCCGTAAAGCGGTCGAATCAGAAAATAATCTTAATTTGCGACCATTTACTCCCCGACCATTCAACGCTAAGACATCTGAAGACAAAAATGCAGTGGAGGAACTTTCCCTCCTCCCATTCGGTTTCTGATATAATTGCCATCGCGTAAAGGGGCCAATTGTGGTTTTCGGGTTATTATAATCGAGAATTTCAGGGAAGCCGGTAGCTCGCTCGATTGCAGTTACTAATTTTTTTGCCATGGATGTCGGTTTTACAGGAGCCTGACGAATGTCAATGCGCCCACGATACCCGCGTGCAGAGGCATTATTTGTTTTTCCATTATAT
>NZ_JBFUHJ010000639.1:0-2358 GCF_056402455.1 Paenibacillus sp. P4_A7
CATTTGAAGAAGGCTCGCTGATCTCAATCACATCGGTTTCAACGACCCAATTAGCAACATAAGCAGTACCGCCACTTTTAAGCGATAACTGATACCATTCCCCCTTGAATCCAACGATTGGAAACGAATCGCCCGCCTTCGCCTTTGCAACAATCTCATAATCAAGACCCGGCCCTTTGCGTAGATTTGTAATGTCTATAATAGTTGCAACAGTTGCTTTATTTGAATTAGATTTAGTCTTCGTAACTTGTTCAGTACTCACGCTAACGGTCTTTTCTGACGATACACTCTGATTGGACGCATATGCTGCATCGGATCCTCCGGATAATAAAACAAAGATGGCGGTTCCACACAATAATCGATTTCGCAGTTTCAAGACATTTTCCCCCATTTCGAAAACACATTCTACGAATTTCGACAGCAATGGTGGAATATCCTTCTAAACTGAAACTCCGTAGTGCGAAAATTAGATAAAAGTTTTAAGGCTGCGCTCAAAACCTCTTTGATTCCGACTTTTTTTGGGTAGTTTTGGATCTAAGAAACAACAAAAAGAACCCACATGGAGCTTACTCACATGTGGGTTCTTCTTAGGTCCAACTTATAAATACTAGAGATGCATGGTTACTTTCACAGCGATACCTATCTTTTGAATAACACTGGGAAAAATCCGTTATCGAATAGTTGACCCTCGACAGGGCGCGGTCCTAGTAGACGTACGTTGCCGTGTCCTTGGCCGGGACGGTAGCCTGTTCCGCCCTGCATGACATGCGCTACTATCGCTCGTCTTGGATCATTCGTATGATTCGGTCCAGAACCGTGGAATGTAAGACCATGATGGAAGCTCGCTTGGCCAGCCTTCATGATGCAAGGCTCCTCGACCCAGTCGCGGCCATTTGAATACTTATTTTTCAATAACTCCATATCCTGTTCAAAGAATGCAGCACTGTCCGGTATCAATCCCCATTTATGCGATCCCAAAATGGTCATCATAGCACCGTTCGTTAAATCGGTATCTTGAAGCGCGATCCAAACGGTAATCATCTCGGGTGTATCCGAACTCTGCCAGTAACCATAGTCTTGGTGCCAGCCAACATTGCCACTTTCGGAAACTTTGTTCCCAATACCCGGCTTAGAAAGAACCTGATCGTGCCAAAGCCGAATTTCATTCGCCTCAAGCAAATCTGCAGATAGTTCTCCGATTAGTGGATCTGTAACTGTTTTGAACACCTCATCGTTAACCCACCAGCCATTATCAAACTTACGAAGAGCATCAGGGTTGTCGCTAAGCTTGAATGGGTGCATAGGCGCCGTGTCTCCGTCATAATCACCTGAATAGATCCGCTCTTGCGCATTACGCAAACGCTCGATTTGCTCATCATCAATTAGCTTCGGACTGATCCAATACCCGTCTCTATTAAATGTATCCTTATCTTGCTGCGTAATTTTATACTGGCGATCTGGTTGTAATGTCATTTGTAAATCCCCCTTTAAATGTGTTGATGTTGTTCTCACAATTGTYATCTTAACTCTTGATGGCATCGTTTGACGTTCTCATTATTATGAAGTAGGATAAGAAACATCAGAACTTGTATAGAAACATCTAGAAAGAGAGTGGATCATTTTGTCGGATAAGCAGCAACCTCCTGATAGTAGCCTGACATCCAAAAAAAACGGGGCCGCTGCTGTTACTCGAAACGCGCGTTGGACTTATGATATATATAACAACCCTCCGATCAGATCGGTGCCGGAGTTCGTCTTGTTTGGAAGCGACGAGATACGCAAAGCGTTGCCCCTCTTCGAGCATGAACACCCGGGATGCTACGAATTCGTTCTCGTAGAGCGGGGTAAGGCCTACTGGGAGCTCAATAATGTCCTTCACGAAACACAGGCTGGCGATTTATTCTATACACGCCCTGGAGAGAGACACCGCGGCGGCTTCGACGTTATAGAACCTTGCAAATTTTGGTGGATCATCATAACCGTTCCCCATCATCAAGGCTGGCTTCAACTCCCTCCGGAAGAAAGCAAGTTAATTGAACACGAACTATCTCAATTGCCGCGTGTGGTTCATATCGGGTTAAATCCTATCGACTCTTTCAAGAAGCTAAAAAAAACGTTGATGAAAGAAAGTCCTTTGCAAGGGATCGCCATTAGACATGCCATTTTAGACTTGTTGCTTGCATTTATTCAACCTGGTACTGGTAGCAGCACAGTAGCGGATGATTTATTACGTCAATTCGATTTGCTGATCGACAAAATCAGCTTGGAACCGGAGTGGCGGCCTTCCGTTGAGGAGCTGGCCGCATTTGCCGGCGTTAGCGCATCCCATTTTTACCGAACGTTTCAGGAATACACCGG
>NZ_JBFUHJ010000640.1:0-2346 GCF_056402455.1 Paenibacillus sp. P4_A7
ACTCAAGCCCCCAAAGATTATTTACGACGTGAAATCATCATGATTTCCATACTGGTTACCTTTAACGGATTTTCACCAAATTGTCCTGCCTGACAACCATAAGCTGCTTCGACTTCAAATCCTTCAATTTCCATGACTAGTTTTAATTCTCGGAATGTAAAGGCAGTAGTATATATAGATACTTCTTTTGTTTCGCCTTCCGGGCTAATGACTTCTTCTTTATCGACAATCGTGCAAGAGTATGGGTCAAATTGCGACTCATCATTAACTTTTCTGGCCAAATTTAGAGCATTAACAACTGTAAGAACAAATAATGAACCAGATCTTAATGATTGATGGATACCTTTTAGAACCTTTCTATGGTTCTCTTCGCTGCCAGCTAAGCCAAACGCACCTTCGCAAAGACAAATAGCTGCATCAAATTCTTCGTTAAAGGATAGTTCACGAGCATCCGCAACCAAAAACTCTGCATTTAGCTTTTCATTTGTTGCCGCTTGATTGGCGTATTTGATAAATTCTGAAGAAATATCAACGCCTACTGTTTTAATATCACGTCGAGCAAGTTCTAAGCTGTGGCGACCTGGACCGCAGCCGATATCCAAAATCCGATTATTCGGTTGAAGATTCATCAAATCCACCAAAAAATCAACTTCTTGTGTTGTCCCCTTGGCAAATCCGAAATTCAAATAATTTTCACGAATGAAATCTCCGACTTCCTCGTAGAAACCGCCATTATATTCGATACCAGTAACTTTTTTATCAATATTCAATGTTTTTCCCTCCGTGTGTTTGTTACACGGAAGTGAATTAGCAAGAAATCCTAATTATCCTTCCGTGCCTCGAATATTAGTGTTTTTGTTGTTAGGAGTAGTCGCAATCATAAACTCACTCGCTTTCATTTGGATTTAATATAAGGTTAACAAAATTGAAAAAATACGGCAACAGAAAGAATATTTATTAACTCATTCTGTCGAATGATTAAAACTCTCCTGCCCGTTAGCTTAATAAAGAAAGAGGGCAACTGCCGCAGCAAACTGACCCTTATTTGTTCAACTAACGTTACCCGTTAGTTGAACGGAGAACCTTGTTTTCCTATGGATTGTTTATTATTCCATAGTAAATAAGATCTTTATATTGGTCTTCCTTCATGACATGATCTCTTAAAACCCCTTCTTTGATCATTCCTATTTTCTGTATAACTCTGCCAGAAGCTGAATTTGAGTTGAAATGGCGTGCGTATACTTTATGATAGTTCTTTTCAAGAAAGGCAAATTCGATTAAAGCTTCGCCAGCCTCTGTGGCATAACCATTGCCCCAAAATTCTTCTCCAACCCAATAACCAATTTCGCCATTATTAAAGTATTGATTGTGAGATAATGCTATTGCTCCATATAATATTCCTGTAATCTTATCGGTAATTGCAAATTCATATGACCTATTATTATTAAAGTTATCAAGATGATTTTCTATCCAAGATAAAGCATCCTCTATAGAGTACGGATACGGTAGATATAAAGTATCCTTGAAGAGATTATAATTATTACAAAGCTTAGTAACCTCTGATGCATCTGTTGGTTGAAACAGTCTTAACAATAATCTATTAGTAGTGATTGTTTTATTGTGGCTATCATAAGTCAACACTAATCCCCCCATAGGCTTAAAGACTCTACACCCCAATTATTCTACCACATATTGGAACTATTCTGCCCGTTAGTTTAACAAAGAAAAGAGCAACTGCCGTAGCAAACTGCTCCTTGCTCGTTCAACTATAGTTTCCCGTTAGTTTAAATCCAGCCGACCCTGTTATCTACTATAGAATCTAATCCACTTCAGTAGGATGACATTTAATGGATTGGTAACATTCGTTTCCATGTCTTCTGTAGTAGCGCCTGGTTGTGTTACCGAAGCGAATACCGTCGGAAACTCCGACAATATGGTCATCAAGTTTTTCTAAAAATTTCTTTAATTGAACTAAATATTTTTATTATTATTTTAGAGAAACCTTGAAAGAAGTCACTTAGATATTTTTTGACTAGGAACCCTACCAAAGTAAAGAATAGTGAAATAACTATTATAAACACAAATAGTTTTAGCCCTGTTTCTATAGATTCCATTTAAATACAGCGCCTCCTTTACAATTATCATTATAAACTTAACATCCACTTTTAAGCCAATACCTGGCTTCCAGCTGCCATCGTGTTGTTATTGAACTAACGTTACCCGTTAGCATTCCTGTAGAGCGTTAAATTTCCGCTTTGCAAAAAAACGAGCGCCTCGGTACGATGGAAGTACGCAACGGGTCATAGCCCTAAAAATTCCATCATCCAGGAGGACGCTCTATTATGA
>NZ_JBFUHJ010000641.1:0-2336 GCF_056402455.1 Paenibacillus sp. P4_A7
GGCAGTGATGTGCTAGCGCATTTTTGCTATTTTCATATTGAATGAATAGAATGACGGTCAACGCGACGAGAAGGATGGATATAGTCCATATGAGAAGCTGTTCTTTCCTTCATGCCAAGTTTTGATTTGAAAACCTTTATTAGCTAGTTAGAAAAGGGCAGTTTCTTCAGGTTAATATGACCTTTAGAAACAGTCTTTTTCTATTTACGATCATATAAGGTATCAATGGAATAATCGTTCACCGTTCTAGGCGAATGATCATATGCTGAGGGGGTATCGGCTAAAAGGAGTGGATGAATTGAATAAACTAACTTTGGAGATGGCTAAACGATTGCTTGCGATCGCAGAACAGAAAGCCCATCAGATGGGGCTCTCAAGTGATATTGCTATTGTTGACGAAGGCGGGAACCTGATCGCCTTCTCACGGATGGATAATGCTCGGATCGCCGGTATTGACATTTCACAGAACAAGGCTTGGACGAGCGTAGCCATGCAGATGCCGACTTCCAACCTGGCGACAGCAGCTCTTCCAGGTGGTCCCTCGTTCGGCATAAACACGACAAACCACGGTAAACTAGTTATCCTCGGCGGTGGCATTCCGCTCGTTAGTGAAGGCAGAATCGTCGGCGGCATTGGAGTGAGCGGCGGTACAAGCGCTCAAGACATCGAAGTGGCAAATGCTGCTGTTCAAGCATTCGAGAGTGTTCGCTATTTTAATGAAGCGGCATTAGTAACAGCACGTATTGGTTCATTTCAATCGAATTGGTAATGATGTGATTATTTAGAGTAATATATTTATTAACAAGATAGGATTACAGCTGTAGCATGTCTTTACTTTGCTTACAGTTGTAATCTTTTTATATTTATTGCGAGATTCTATTAGCGTTAGTGCGACGTTAGTGCATATGTCTATCCTCATGGTTTGGATGTAATTCAATCAGGGGGATTTTTTTATTCCCTTCTAACGGACTTTGGGAACGGTTTTTCTTTACATAATCTTTACGTGTAGTTGATTTGTGGATAATGTTGCGATTATATAGTGTAATTGTTGATAAAACAACAAAAACGCACAAATAGCCGAAATATGGAGGAGAACATCGTGAAAAAAAATCTCTCATGGAAAGCAGCTCTAGCAATCAGTGTGATGGCTTTAGGAATTTCGGCGTGCGGCTCCGGGCAGCAATCGTCACCAGCTGCAAGTAATAGTCCGGCTCCGGCGGTAGAATTGACGCTCGAGGAAATCGAAACGCAAGCCACAAAAGAGGGAAAGGTCGTCAGTGTTGGAATGCCCGATAATTGGGCCAACTGGAAGGATACTTGGAGCGATATCACAACGAAATACAGATTATCCCACACAGATACCGATTTATCAAGCGCGGAGGAAATCGCTAAATTCGAAGCGGAAAAGAAAAACCCGACGGCCGACATCGGGGATGTAGGGATTTCGTTCGGACCGATCGCGAAGGATAAAGGGGTAACGATGCCCTACAAGCCATCCAGCTGGGATGATATCCCGGACTGGGCGAAAGATAAGGATGGGCACTGGGTGGTTGCGTATCAAGGCACAATCGCGGTAATTACCGATAAGAAGCTGGTGAAAAATCCACCTAAAACTTGGGATGACCTGCTTAACGGCGATTACAAGGTTTCGATTACTGACGTATCCAAAGGGACGCAGGCACAAATGGCCGTATTGGCGTCGGCGATCGCGCACGGAGGGGACGAAAACAACATTCAACCCGGCTTGGACTTTTTTGCGAAATTGGCCAAGCAGGGCAGATTGGCTTCACTCGAAATCAACACTGGAGTTTTGGAAAAAGGAGAGGTTCCCGTTGCTTTGCTTTGGGATTTTAACGCTTTGGGCTACCGCGATCAGATCGATCCGAACCGTTTTGAAGTCAGCATTCTGCAGGAAGGCAGCGTCGTCAGCGGCTATACCACCATCATTAACAAATATGCGCCCCATCCGAATGCGGCCAAAGCTACGCGCGAATTTATTTTGAGTGACGAAGGACAGATCAACCTGGCCAAAGGCTATGCCCGTCCGATTCGGGAAAACGTGAAGCTGCCGGACGATGTCGCCAACAAGCTGATTCCTGCCGAGCAATACAAAAATGCGAAGCCGATCAAGGACTACAACGCTTGGGGAGAAACATCAAAAAAATTGCCGAAGCTGTGGCAGGAACAAGTGTTGATTCACWTCAACTAGCTATCATGGCTTTATGAAAGGATAAATCCGAATGAATCGCAAGGTAACGCTGTTTGCCATCGTTACACTGCTGCCGTTTGCCCTGCTCGTCGCCGGATTTTTATTGCTGCCGTTGATCGCCATGATC
>NZ_JBFUHJ010000642.1:0-2321 GCF_056402455.1 Paenibacillus sp. P4_A7
TTATTTATATCACCTTACTGGTTTATTATCCCAGTCATTATTTCTATTATCCCGATTATTATAGCATTAAAGGAAGCTAATCCCTTATTAAAGGTCACAGGAATCGCTTCTTTAATCATGACCATCATCCTTTTTATTATCTATCTAGCTTTTAGCAAAATGAAAACAAAAATGTTAAGCGCGAATAATAGTCTGAATTCAGCAATCAATAGCGCTAGCAAACGCTACTGGTCGATCTTGTGGCTATGTATGGCGATCTACGAAAGCTGTATCGCTGTTGTGGCATATACTATTTTAAAAAACTCAAGCCTGATTAGCCCTATATTATCGATGTCGATCTTCATTATTCTTTCTTTAGTTCCACTAATCGGTATTTTATTTATCCATAATAAAGTAAAAACAATTGAAAACCGTTTAACAACAGCAGTTGATCAAACCGTTTACACAGACGAAGATGAATACTGGCAACATGGTCTTACCTATAACAATCCTAATGATAAAACCGTTATGGTACCAAAGCGTAGCGGAATAGGTTCAACGCTTAACATGGCAACAAAAACAGGGAGGATCATTCAATATAGCTCTATCGTTCTTGCTACAATTGTTATTCTCCTAGCTAGCATCTTTACAGTACAGGCAGACTACACCTCGCCTACGCTGGAAATCGAGGATAATGGAAAAGTAACAATTACATATCCTATGTACACCTATAGTTTCGATATGGAAGATGTTCAAATACTAACGCTTGCCGATACGATTCCTACAGGTTTTAGAACTAATGGGACGGCTACTGCCGAGTATGCCAGAGGTAACTTTTCATTAGAAACCTACGGTGAGTCAAAACTTTATATTTTCAAAAATTCGCAGCCTTATATATTGTTTAAACTGAAAGATAAATATGTCATATACAACGACAAAGAGCCCGCTCAGACAAAGAAGCTTTTTGCCGAGCTAGGCGCGTTAAGATAAAATCATATGAGCTTGCCTGCTAATCAGATGGTCCGTAAACAAACCATTCTAAAGCTGAAATTTTCTCGTTTTTTAATGCTTGTGAATTATCGATGTGATGGATAGAGCGCGCCGGAATATGCCATTTCAATTCCCTAGCTAATAGTGACTGACTAAATTGATTCCAATTCGTCAGCTTCCACTCATCTAATACCGAGCCTCTTTGCTTGATGCGATTAAAATAATGCTGTTCGTCTTGAAGAGATACGACGATAACCTTCACCTCTACATCTTGGAGAGTCGCACCAATTAACGCCAGCTCCGTTTCTATCCAATGCGGAGCTGACATTTCCTTTGTGAAAGGACCAACAACCAATACGTCCGTTCCGAGAGCTATGTTCTCCAATGCAGCATCCATCGTTATACGGTAGCCTAGATCGCGACATAGAGCCTTGTAGGCAGTTGAATCTCTATCACTTGGATCAAGTCCTGCTTGTGTCATCAACGCCACTGCCGCCGGTCTGAGCAAGGTATCCATATCTAACATGACAGCCCCACGTCGCCTAGCTAACGCCTTGGCGAATGTCGTCTTTCCCGCACCGGCTCCGCCGACAAAAAATACTAATTTCCGCATCTCCTTTTACCCCCAAACCTGATCTTACCAATATATATAGCCGTAATAGTCTTTGGCAGCGTTAGCTCTTTTCGCGGTAAAATATAAACCGAGTATTAGGTGTCACTTATACTATTTTAACAAAGGGATATCATTTAAAAAGTAATGATATCCCTTTCGATTTGTATTAGGTTACCCAACTATCTATATACGATTAGAAATCTATTGTTAAAAAACAAAAAAACCTTGCATCGCAAGGATTCATCATTAGAAAGTAATGGAGCGGAAGACGGGAATCGAACCCGCGACCCTCGCCTTGGCAAGGCGATGCTCTACCGCTGAGCCACTTCCGCTTATAGATGGCTGGGGATTCAGGGATCGAACCTGAGAATGACGGAGTCAAAGTCCGTTGCCTTACCGCTTGGCTAATCCCCAACAAAATTTGTATTTCAGTGATTTAAATGGCGGAGCTGACGGGATTCGAACCCGCGGTCTCCTGCGTGACAGGCAGGCATGTTGGGCCACTACACCACAGCTCCACATTATGTACGTTCGGATAAATCCGAATTTGAAAAGCGAATCTTATAGACTGAGCAAACATCATAAATGTGAGTTAATTGCTCATATAGTCACAAGAAAATTGCGCCTTCAAAACTGGATACGAAAGTTGTCTTACTGAACCTTAGCTGTTTGTTTGCCGGATGTATGGGTCCATGCAAACCTTATTTTAGGATAAGCCCTCGACCGATTAGTATTCGTC
>NZ_JBFUHJ010000643.1:0-2549 GCF_056402455.1 Paenibacillus sp. P4_A7
TACTCTACTCCATATCAGTGCAGCTCTATTTATATAACTAATCAATTCGTTACATTTAAAAGAAGTTACGGACTTCTGATAATTCAATACTTATCTTTAATGGAGAAGAGGTTGTATCTTCTCGCTACAGCGATTCGCATGTATTAAACTCTGCGTGGCTTGGTTCGCTTGAGCTTATGAGTTTGTTGGGACAAAAGCAGAAAGCAGCAAAGTAGTCTCTCACAAGCGAGAGTGGCTGAACAAGCTTGTGGATCCGCAACTGCTTGTAGCGCCCGTTATGAAGCTAACAATAGCTAGTAAGGTTCAGACGTTGCATAACGCAGCACAACCACCTGAGAGTACATTCTTCAGGTATCCATGATCGGAAGAGACGGAACAATACTCGGACAGCCGCCTTAGTGAGAGTGGGAAGATTTTACGCTAATTCTATGCAATGCCTGGGATTCGGATTTATCATTGGAAGTGGCAATCAAGGACCTCGTCCTAGCGTATTATATTTGAGTTAGTGAATGCTTTTCGAAGGGCATTCCAATTGCTGATCTCCTTCGTATTCATGGCTATGTTATAGCGCGATGAAAGAGGCTCGTAACTCTGTTCAACATACGAAAGCACTGTTAGAAGCCAATTGGCAAACAGAGATAATAATAACTCATGGTTATTGTTGTAGATTACAAATAATATAATTGAAGCCCTTCACAATCCTATCAAGGAATATTAGCTTTGCCACTACTTAACTCGTAATTATTGTAAGGTAATGAATGAATTAAATGTAATCGGCACAATAAGCAATGAATTCGATGATTAGCTTAATTATCTTATGTTTACTCTATAGAAGCTGCTTGTATTATATTTGCTCCTTCTATTAGAAAGAAAAGAGCTGTTCATAATAGCATTGTTCTGTAGTGAGAAGATAAAACGTTGTACTACTGCAAGGAATGATCGTAATAATAGGGAGTTCTATGCAAGTCGTGCTGACTCAAGTAGATCTATGAGAGTCGATTTAAGTTGGACAGCTATCAACGTTTCGTTGATAAGGCTCAGTTAATAGTAAGTAATAGTTGATATTGAAGTACATTTATAGATACTTTATAAGGACAAACTGACTATATTGAAAGTTTTTTAAAAAGAATTTAAAAAAGTAGTTGCGCTTTAATAGGCATACGTGATATATTATTTCTTGTCGCCGCTGAGATAAACGGTAGACGACAAAGAAAAGATTGCTCTTTGAAAACTGAACAACGAGTATTAAACTGCCCTAACGATCCTAACGGATCATTAGAAAAAGCGATAAAAGATTGAGCAAGTCAAACACCAATTTGGAGAGTTTGATCCTGGCTCAGGACGAACGCTGGCGGCGTGCCTAATACATGCAAGTCGAGCGGATTTAGTTGAAAGCTTGCTTTCAATTAARTTAGCGGCGGACGGGTGAGTAACACGTGGGTAACCTGCCTTTAAGACYGGGATAACATTCGGAAACGRATGCTAATACCGGATAGGCGATTTGRTCGCATGATCGAATCGAGAAAGATGGAGCAATCTATCACTTAGAGATGGACCCGCGGCGCATTAGCTAGTTGGTGAGGTAACGGCTCACCAAGGCGACGATGCGTAGCCGACCTGAGAGGGTGATCGGCCACACTGGGACTGAGACACGGCCCAGACTCCTACGGGAGGCAGCAGTAGGGAATCTTCCGCAATGGACGAAAGTCTGACGGAGCAACGCCGCGTGAGTGATGAAGGTTTTCGGATCGTAAAGCTCTGTTGCCAGGGAAGAACGCTTGGGATAGTAACTGCTCCCAAGGTGACGGTACCTGAGAAGAAAGCCCCGGCTAACTACGTGCCAGCAGCCGCGGTAATACGTAGGGGGCAAGCGTTGTCCGGAATTATTGGGCGTAAAGCGCGCGCAGGCGGCCTTGTAAGTCTGTTGTTTAAACTCGGGGCTCAACCCCGAGTCGCAATGGAAACTGCAAAGCTTGAGTACAGAAGAGGAAAGTGGAATTCCACGTGTAGCGGTGAAATGCGTAGAGATGTGGAGGAACACCAGTGGCGAAGGCGACTTTCTGGGCTGTAACTGACGCTGAGGCGCGAAAGCGTGGGGAGCAAACAGGATTAGATACCCTGGTAGTCCACGCCGTAAACGATGAATGCTAGGTGTTAGGGGTTTCAATACCCTTGGTGCCGAAGTTAACACATTAAGCATTCCGCCTGGGGAGTACGGTCGCAAGACTGAAACTCAAAGGAATTGACGGGGACCCGCACAAGCAGTGGAGTATGTGGTTTAATTCGAAGCAACGCGAAGAACCTTACCAGGTCTTGACATCCAGCCGGTGACAAACCGGAGGAAGGTGAGGTGGGGATGACGTCAAATCATCATGCCCCTTATGACCTGGGCTACACACGTACTACAATGGCCGATACAACGGGAAGCGAAACCGCGAGGTGGAGCCAATCCTATCAAAGTCGGTCTCAGTTCGGATTGCAGGCTGCAACTCGCCTGCATGAAGTCGGAATTGCTAGTAATCGCGGATCAGCATGCCGCGGTGAATACG
>NZ_JBFUHJ010000644.1:0-2311 GCF_056402455.1 Paenibacillus sp. P4_A7
GCTCTTTATGTTTTGTCCTTGTATATTCCCTCTTTTTCGTCTAATATAAAGGGTATAGAAGACTGCGGATACGCGCATAGGGGGGGAAACGATGTCTTCATTGGAAGTAACTGTTCAATTGCATGAGAAAGCGCTTCGTCTCCTTCAGGAAGATGCGAGTAAAATAGAGAAGCTCATTGAAGTTCAGATGGAAAACTTGACCACTCGTCAATGTCCGCTGTACGAAGAAGTACTAGATACGCAAATGTACGGTTTTTCGCGGGAGGTTGACTTTGCCGTTCGTGCCGGATTAATTGTTGAGTTGGCAGGCAAAGAGATAGTGAGCAGTTTAGAGCGTAATTTAGCGCTGTTATACGAAGCTTTGGATAGAAAAGAGTAGCCTCCATTTGGAGACTACTCCTTTTTTTTGTGCAGATGGCTCGACTACACCAGATAGAATGCAATGCCGAGTATGATATATACCATAAGCAGCAATACACCTTCATACCAATTGGTACGTCCATCTCGTGAGACCGATTTTGCGATAAAGACTGCAACACCTATAGCGGTTAATTCAATTGGAGTAAATACAATATCCATTGTGTTGCCCATAAATGCGCTTATGATGATTAGCACTGGAGCTACGAACAAGGCGATTTGTAAACTGCTTCCGATTGCAATTTCGACTGCGGCGCCGATCTTGTTCTTCATTGCTAGCATAATAGCCGCGCTATGCTCAGCCGCATTACCGACGATTGCAATGACGAAAGCCCCAATGAACAATTCAGACAAGCCAAATTTGGCGCTGAATGTATCAAGCGTATGGACTAGCCATTCACTGACAAAGGCAACCATGACAGTGGCAACAAAGAGGAATATGATCGAATTCTTCTTGGACCAAGCGGGTTCTTCGCCATGATCGGCGTTCATTACTTCATCAGAAAGCATATCTTTGTGTGTAATCATGGAGAAGATCAACCACAATATATATGCAATAATCAGAATGCCCGCTACCGCAAGACTCAAAAACTGATCTTTCTCAAACGTGAAGTTTTGAGAAACAACGAATACAGCAGGTACGAAAAGACCAATGACTGCCATGATCATCAGCGTTGAATTGTGTGTAGCCAAGCGGCCGTTAAAGGTCTGCTCCTTGTATTTCAGTCCCCCGAGCAAAATACTAAGACCAAGCACGAGCAGAAGATTACCTATAATAGCTCCCGTTAAGCTGGCCTTAACCATCTCGTATTGCTGCGCTCTTATTAAGAAAATCGCAATAATAAGCTCAGCGGCATTGCCGAAAGTCGCATTTAAAAAACCACCTAAACGTTGACCGGCATAATGAGCAACACTCTCTGTTGCTTTCCCGAGGAAGCCTGCCACAAAAATAATGGCGATAGCCGAGATAATARATTGCACGGTCATGTCCCAATCTGCGTAATGACCAATCGCGCTGAGTGCAAACATAACGAATAGACCAGAAAAAAACACTTTGTTGTTCACTGAGATCACCTCTTCCTAATATGCTGAAAACCTGATAATACTATATAGGAAATCAATGAATGTGTAAACTTATCCAATAATAATTGGTATTCATTATTCTAAAACTTGCAAGCTTCTTGCTTCAAGCCTATCCATCAATTACAATAAACATATATGGCATATTGAGGAGTGATTCACATGACCGAAGAACTTCAAACAGGTCTTATCCGAATTTCAGATGACGTAGTAGCAACGATAGCAGGTTTAGCAGCACTTGAGACGCCAGGTATAGCAGCAATGTCTGGCGGCATATCAGAAGGTCTTGCCAAACGTTTAAGCGGTAAAAACGTACAAAAGGGAGTATCAGTAGAGGTCGGTACTCTAGAAGCAGCGATTGATCTTCGTATTATTGTCCATTATGGTATTCCTATTCAAGAGGTATGTCGTCAACTTCAGTTAAATGTACGTGAGTCGGTAGAGAACATGACGGGCTTGAACGTGGTAGAAGTGAATGTGAAGGTGGAAGGCGTTGCTTTTAAAGAAGATGAGATTGAGGAACAGCAGAATAGATTGAAATAGGCAGCAGATAAAAAAAGAACGGTATCTCTTATAAAACAGAGATACCGTTCTTTTTTGTTTGTGTTCTTTGGTTGCCTGTCTTCTCTACTTTATTCGATTCCCTTGATATGCTCAGAAGCACGCCTATTGACATAAGGCAAAACAGTAAGGAAGAGCCCCCATAGCTGATAAACGGTAGTGTAACACCGGTAAGCGGTATAGCAGCTGTAACTCCACCAATGTTAACAAAGGCTTGAATCGCAAATAAGCCGACGATACCGACTCCTACTAC
>NZ_JBFUHJ010000645.1:0-2310 GCF_056402455.1 Paenibacillus sp. P4_A7
CATTTACACCGACTAACAGTGCTCTATGCTGCTAGTCGGTACGCCTTTGTGACTGGTGCATCAGATGGACCTTGAATGATTTCATTATTAAAAAAGACTAGGAGAAGCCTATGAATGCATTGATTAATAAGCAGTCTTTTGTCGGATTACAAGATCAAACTTGGTTATACAATGGAGCTGAGGTTCCTCCGCACCAGGGTTGTCTGGATGCCGTAGCTGATTATTTCAACTATAGAAGCAAAGGACCGCATGGACGTGATCATAAYGCCGAAATCGAACAAGCATGCAAAGTTAATTTAGCGAGGCTCTTAAACGGCAAGCCATCTGATATTGCTTTGTTGTCCAATTCATCGGAAGTGATCTCTATGATTGCACAATCGCTAGATTTCAATGATGGCGATAATATTGTGATCAATGATTTGGAATTTCCTTCAGGTGTTCTGCCGTGGGTCTTGTTGAAGCAGAAGGGGCTGGAAGTTCGCGTTGTAAACCATAGGCAATGGAGTATAACCGTTGAAGACATCATGGCGCAAGTGGATGAGCGTACGCGATTGGTCATGACAAGTCATGTGAGCTACTTGAGTGGGGCTAGATTAGATTACCGTTCATTATATGCGCAACTCAAGAAGACCAAAGCACTGCTTTTACTCGATGTTACACAGTCGCTTGGTGCAGTTTCGGTAGATATGAGTGAATCAGATTTTGTGGTATGCAGCTCCTATAAATGGCTACTATCTATTCATGGAATGGGTATTCTCGCAGTAAACCCCACAAGAACAGCAGCGTTTCAGCCTCGTTCAGTAGGATGGAGAAGTGTTCACGATATGTTTGGTTCGGACCGTTTCGAATCCTTAAAGTTTCATGAAGATGCTCGCCGCTTCGAGCTAGGTTATCCGAGCTACGCTACGGTCTATGCAACCCGGTTCTCGACAGGACTCCTACTGGAGCATGGAATTGATCAGATTGAGCAGCATATTTTGACGCTTGGCAGCAAAGTCATTGATCGGCTTCTGGAATGTGGTTATGAGGTGATGACGCCGGAAGACCCTGACAAAAGGGCAGGGAACATCAGCGTAGTTGCCAAAGAAGGAGAATCCATTGCTCGTTATTTAAGCGAGCATAATATTTACGTATGGGGTGGAGACGGACGGTTTCGGATATCCATTCACTTGTTCAACGATGAAGAGGATATAAATAAGCTGTTCAATGGATTGGAATCATTCAAAAATGATCGTGAAACGGCCATGAAATAGAATGGAGGTACTTAGATGAAAGCGTTAGTGTGGAATGCCGCGGAAAGAATGGACTGGGAAGATCGGGAACGCCCTATCCCCCTGTTTAATGAAGTGCTAGTACGTATCGAGGTTGTCGGGATTTGCGGCTCGGAAATAGAAGGGTATATGGGGCATAACAGCCTTCGCACCCCCCCTTTGATTATGGGACATGAGTTTTGCGGAATTGTAGAGCAGGTCGGTGATGAAGTTAATAAAGCGTTAATAAGTAAGAAAATTGTCGTTAATCCTCTTCTCTCCTGCGGAGAATGTGCTGGCTGCCGAAAAGGGTTGCCCCAATTGTGCAAGAGCAGAAGAATAATTGGTATTCATCATCCAGGGGCATTTGCGGAGTGGGTGATTGTTCCGGTCGATACTACAGTGGTAGTTCCTGAATCAGTGAGCTCATATCGTGCTGCTCTTGCTGAGCCCCTTGCTTGCTCGCTTCGGGCAACTCGAAGAGCAATGGAACGACATACATTTGCCAATGTTGTCATCTTCGGTGCGGGGGGTATCGGTTTGCTCTGTGCCAAGACAGCAGTGCTTCTTGGCGCATCGAAGGTCATGATTGTCGATACGAATGAGGAAAGATTGAAGATGAGCCGAAGTGTCGGGATCGCAGAAACTGCTAATGCGCTCGAGGGCAATCTGGAAGAGCGGATGAAGCAAGTGTTTGGATCCAAAGGGATCGATGTCGTAATCGATGCTGCCGGCTTCCAACCGACCAGAGAAACAGCGATGAAGTTGCTTAATTCAGGCGGAACTTTCATGAACATTGGTCTTGGAATAGATGAAACGGTACTGCCTATTAATCATTTGATACGTAGTGAAATCGAAATACTAGGATCGTTCTGCTATACGCGTGAGGATTTTCATGATGCTGTAGATCTGCTAACCACAGGAAAAATAACAGAAGAGGGCTGGACAGAGATTCGACCGCTTGCTGAGGGGGATAAGGCGTTTGCTGATTTGGTTGCTGGCAAGGTGACAAGCGGAAAAATATTACTAAAGCCTTAACTGTGATTTCTCAGGTCAATAT
>NZ_JBFUHJ010000646.1:0-2288 GCF_056402455.1 Paenibacillus sp. P4_A7
TCTCCATACATACGCTGGCTTTGAATCAAATCATCCTGCATTTCTGAATTCATATAATGAATTTCGGTATTTCTGCGATTGCGAAGCCGTTTCATAGGCTCCCTATATTTTTCCTTCACATCGTTTAGCTTCCAAGTCAAATCCGGATGTATATTCCGTTCACGCATAACACGCAAAACTGTAAAATAGGAGAAGTGAGCCTTGATTTTTTCCGCCTTAATATCAAGCAGCTCATTTAAGAGCGTGCCCAGCTTATCCAGCAAAGAGAACACACGAATAAACGCATTTTTATCAAAATAAATATATCGGTTATAATTCGTTAACTCCTGCTCTGACATTTGCTGAATAGAGGAGGAGGTAATTAGATTTTCATACCTAATAGCAGCGTAATGGCTTTGTTCCAGCTCGTCAAGTGAGGATTTCAGCCCTAGCGTCCATATCTCGTACTTTGAATACTTTGGATCGTTAGTGACACCTGCAATATTTTTCACTGGCAGCATTGACACAAACTGTTCCATTAAACGGAACGTTTCTGCAAGGGTTCCTTTTGCATCTCTCTGAGACTCATCAAACAAGAAACGCAGCATAAGTGAACAGTCCTTCCTCCATAAAATATAGATACGCCACTTACTTTTTTAGTGTTTTCTAGATGATATAAAGTATAGCTTATTTTGTTAACATATCCTATACGCAGCCAAAAATTGAAAATTTAATGCTCTAGTACGAAAGGAAGCTTGCCTCCTTTAAAAGCGAAGCAAGCAGCAGCTTGACCAAAAAAACTATAATTTACTTTCTTCTCTTAGCCGCCACGAACGAACTAAGATATCCATCAATATTCCAAACAATACGGTAACAATCAAATTATGCAATAAATTCGTAAAGATAAATACATCTTCGTTTGTGATGGTAACCGTAAGTAATGCTCCACTGAATATTTGTGTAATAACAAGTCCCAGCGTCCAAGCTGACTGTATGGTTAGGCCAGCTTCACTTTTGCTTACTTTACGAATATGCAAGAACAGCAAAATTAGAAAAATAGCTAAAAGCAAGGCAGCCACACGATGTATGAATACGACCCCTGTTGCTCCGCTTATCTCAGGTACGATTTCACCATTACATAAAGGCCATCCTTCACAGCCGCCGCCCGAATCGGTGTGCCGAATATAGGCGCCTAAATAGACGACGAAATAACAATAAATAGAGGTTAGAAGCACACGCGGAAAGATCGATCGCGGTACTTTTACAATTGAAACAGGTCCATTCTTGACCCTAAAGCACCATATAACTAAGAGAAAGGTTGCTGCAAACGCAATTAACGAAATCCCAAAGTGAATGGCCATAACTGGTGGCGACTGAGGCCATTTAACTGCCGCAGCACCCATTAGCGCCTGAATAATCGTAAATAGCATTGCTCCTCCAGCATAGAAAAGAGGCTCCTTGAAAGCTTGTCTGTTCTTTTTGAACTTTCTATAGACAGATACTAAAGTAGCTGCGACAAGAATTCCTTCAAAGCTTGTTACAAGACGATGCGAATATTCAATCAATGATTCCAACGTATAAGAGGGTACAAATTTACCATGACATAACGGCCAATCATCACCGCAGCCACGGCCTGAGTCCGTGTTTGTAACGAGTGCCCCGCCCAGTAGTACAAGAAGCATTCCGATGCACGCAGCAAGAGCTAACGTGCGAAACCGGCCGGTTACCATAATAATATCACCTGTTTCCATCATTTAATCGCAGTTCAATTATATCGATAAAAAACAGCAAAAGCCATGTTGAAAATGTGACACTTCCATTATCGACCGCTACAAAAAAAGGAAAGTCCGTGCTGACGAAGGTTTTCATCCTTCTTCAGTACGGACTTTTGGATTAGGTTTACTTCAGTGTTTCACTGACTTGAATCGCACGTTCTACGAACTGTTCGATTTCATCACGAGTCTTGCGCAGCTTGCTTACGAACCGAACTAACTCTTGATTATTGCGAAACGCGATAAAGCTTGGTATGCCCAAAATGTTCAATTCTGAGCACAGGTCGGGCAAATCATCGCGGTCAAGCTCGACAAAGCTTACACGCCCCTCATAATGCTTCTCTAAATCAGGCATAAATGGATTGATAAAATGACAGTCCTTGCACCACGTTGTTTTGAATACCGCTATCGTCAATCCTTCACTTGCAATCGCCTCGCGAAATTGTGTATCTGTCGTTAATTTATTCATTTCTTAACACTCCTGATTAGTTGGCCTTATGCCTGGCATAGTTGCACTCACTCCGACAGAGCTTATAG
>NZ_JBFUHJ010000647.1:0-2267 GCF_056402455.1 Paenibacillus sp. P4_A7
TTATCGGCCCGGTTGCTCTTCAACACTTCCGCCGCTCCCGGTTCATTCGCCATGAAAGCAGAAGCCAGAAGCATAGTTGTCCAAGCATTTTCACCAGTCATTAATGCGAGTGGCGTAAATCCCTTTTCCTTAAGTGTTTGAAGGGTCTGACCAAATTCCTCAAAATTCATTTGTGCGATCGGTTTGGTAATTCCTGCGGCTYCAAACATCTCTTTATTGTAAAATAGTCCGATGGGACGGATAACTGCGTATGGCATAGAGTAAGTTTTATTATTTCTTGTGTTGTAAGCTATGGAATCTGGAATCAGAAGTTTAGTTAATTCCGGTTTTGAATCCAAAAACGGTTTCAAATCATAAATCTGATCTTTCTCAATGAGACTCTCTACGAACTCGGTAGCCCCTCCCTCAATTAGAGCCGGCAACTCGCCTTGCTGCCATAGAAGTTTGATTTTATCGTTATAGTCATCATTTGGAACTTCTTCGATTTTGATCTCATATTTGTTTGCATATTTGGTGTTGAAACGTTCAATTTGAGGCAGGAAAAATTTAGCCCCAACATTTTGACCCGATTTATAGTGCGGAATCTTGAGCACTACTTTCTCTTGCTTAGCCGTTTCTTCCTTTTTGTCCGCCTTTGTGCCTGACGTATTCGTTGCATTTGTTGCGTTCTTTGGATCATTGTTGGAACCGCACGCTGTCAATACCATCAAGATGGACATACACATGATCATTACGAAATTAAACTTTTTTCTCATAAGCTAATCTTCGCCCCTTCATGATTATTAATCTATTTAAAGATTCCCGGAGGAATTCTTTAAAACATCAGCCAACATTAACATCCGAAACGTTTCGGAAAAAGAGCACAAAAAGGTGAAGTCACCCTTTTTGCAATCGATCTGTGCTTTCCCGTATGATAAGTTCGTTGTCCAGCACAACTTTATGCTTGACATTCCGCCCTTCCAACATATCAATCAGCATTTGCGCCGCTTGATAGCCCATCTCGTATTTCCCCTGACGCACAGTTGTGAGTTTGGGCGAACAGTAGGATGCGATTGATATATCGTCAAAGCCTACAATCGACATTGAACCGGGTATTGTTCTACCCATTTGCTCTAGCCCTTTCATAGCTCCCAGAGCCATCAAATCGCTAGAGCAAACCACTGCTGTCACTTCTGGTTGGCGTGAAATAATTTCGCCAATCGCCGCCATCCCTCCTTCTTCCGTAAAGCGGCCGTCAACAACCTTGCTCGGATCGTACGGGATGCCCGCCTCCTGCAGGGCCAGGATATAGCCTGTCAACCGTTCCCCGCTGACGGATGCTTCTTCATACCCATTCATTAATGCAATATTCCGGTGATCTAGATCAACCAAATGTCTGACTGCCTGTCTGATCCCATTCACATTATCGGTTGTCACGTGACCGGCCCACTCGCCTGCGACGGGTATGTCGATTAACACGGAAGGGAAAGTGGATTGATCAATAACTTCTTTCAAATAAGGATCAGTTGTCTTTAACCCTTGCAAAATGACGCCGTCTACATTGCGCTCCTGACAAAGGTCGGAATAGGTTTTGTTCTTTTGCTTGTTGGGATTCGTACTAAATAAAATGATGTCGTAATTAAGCTCGCTAGCCCGATCACTAATCCCGCAAAGTACCTCGAATGAAAAAGCGGACTTGATGCTTGAATGTGTGAGCTCCGAAATGATTACGCCAATCGTATTCGTTTTTTTCAACACAAGACTTTGTGCTTGAGCATTCGGCCGATAGGACATTTTGTCTGCCAGTATTTTAATACGGCTTCGAGTTTTTTCATTAACATCGGAATAGCCGTTTAACGCTCGGGATACGGTTGTAATTGAAACTCCTGCTGCTTTAGCAATATCTTTAATCGTGGTCGCCATTCGTAACCTCTTTCTTTCCGAAACGTTTTGGAACTAAAATCAATATACCATCTATTGTAAACGTTTGCAACCCTAACAAAAATTTGTTCGGTTTCACTTATCTGGATGTATAATGGATACCATTACACTATCAATCCTATTAAATCAAACAATTGGAGGTCGTAAAGCTTGGTCAAACGGAATATTTTTCTAATAACACAAGGTGATGATTTGGGAGGGAGCTATTCCGCTAATAGAGCTATCTTTGAGGGATGGCGGCACGGTACTCTTCGTAACGGTTCGTTGATGGCCAACGGCATAGCATTGCTGGACGCTGCAAGACTTTTTGCCCATGAGGCAGAATTCTGCATTGGGCTCCACTGTAC
>NZ_JBFUHJ010000648.1:0-2266 GCF_056402455.1 Paenibacillus sp. P4_A7
ATGCAGCAGCTAGGGAAGAAGCAGGGGATTTCCGCTTCTAAAACAAGCGGCCGAATTAAAAAGATGAAGCGGGCCGCACTCGAAATTGCCAAAACGTTAAGCAAGAAACGCTCAGGTATGCATGAGATGGGTGTTGATTTTGCTTTAGATAATAAACAAAAACTATGGGTACTGGAAGTGAATACGAATCATCCTCAGTTCTATCCGATTAAAAATATTGATCGTGGCGCATACAATAAAATGAAAAGTTTCGCGCGCAGCTATGGCAGGAAAGACACTTAATAAAGGATTGTTTTCATATTCATGGCAGCAGATCAAGAAATCGTTTGGCGGAGGCAGATAGGGGTACCCCTCGCAGCGTCGCAATACCGATGCTTCGTTGTGGTATAGGCGGGAGTACTGGGATTTCAACAAGCTCGCCGGCAGCTAATTCCTCCGTTACATAGTTGCGAATTAGGAAGGCTAGTCCAAATCCGCTGCGAGCAAATTGGGTAAGCAAATCATTGCTGCCTAACTCAAGCTCAGGCTCTAGTTTGACCCCCTGCTCCGATGCATAAGCATCGAGAAACGCTCGTGTGCTGCTGCCGTTTTCCAGTAAGAGTAGAGGATAATTTCGTATATCTTCAAGTTGGAGCGTTTGCTTCGCAAGTGATGCATACTGATGACCACCAACCAAGCAGTCTTGTAATAACATGCTTTCCTTGAAACATACCTGCTTATCAGCAGCCGGCAGGTGGACGATTCCGAAATCAATTTTCCCTTCCTTAAGCAAAGCAATTGTTTCGGGTGTAGTCCGGTTGGTTACTCGGATACGGATTTGGGGATACTGTGCATGAAAGTGTTCCAAATGAGGCATTAAGTAATATTTACATAGTGTATCGCTAGCGCCAATATTGATCTCTCCGATTTGAAGGCTGTGCATTTCGGAGAGCTGTCTTTCACCTGATTGAATAAAGCTAAAGGCTTGCTCGATGTATTGGTATAATACTTGGCCCTCCGCAGTAAGCTTAACTCCTTTTGAAGTGCGAAAAAATAACTGCCCATTTAATTTTGCTTCAAGCTGCTTAATAGTATGACTAACCGCAGGTTGTGTAATAAATAGCTGTTCTGCAGCTTTTGATAAGCTCCCTGTTTTGGCTGTCCAATAAAAAACACGGTACCATTCCATATTGACGGTCATAAGTCATTACCTCTTCTTATACTTGATATTAGTAATATGAATTATTCTAATGTTATTACGGTAATTATAATGATAGATGGGAGTTAAAAACAAGATCGGGAGGCGATTTTATTGACAGTTACAGCAATTGTAGGGGCCAATTGGGGAGACGAAGGTAAAGGCAAGATGACGGATGTGCTTGCAGCGACGTCTTCATATGTAGTGCGATACCAAGGCGGCAGCAATGCAGGACATACGATTATAAATGAGTACGGAAAATTTGCGCTGCATATGCTGCCTTCTGGCGTGTTTTATCCAGAGGTAACGAATGTTATTGGACCAGGTACGGCGCTTGATATTGAGGTTTTGCTGCGGGAGCTGTCAGAACTGGTAGCTAGAGGCGTGCCAGAACCGAAAATTCGCATATCGGAGCGGACGCAGGTAGTACTGTCTATTCATCGATTATTTGATGAGTTGGAAGAAGAACGGTTAGGAGCGAGCGGATTCGGCTCGACTAAACGTGGGATCGCTCCTTTTTATGCAGATAAATACGCAAAGCTTGGTGTTCAAGTCGCTGATTTGTACGCTCGGGAGAGATTATTGCAGCGATTGGAGCAAACATTAGCATCGAAAAATGTACTCTTAGAGTATTTGTATGGGCGTGAGCCTATTCAGCCAAGTGAACTAATCCCGGAGCTCCTTGAACAAGCAGAAAAGCTTAGGCCATTTCTATGTGATACGACTAAGCTGCTGCATGATGCCTATGGCCGCGGAGAAAATATATTGCTAGAGGGCCAACTTGGCGCGCTTCGTGATCCGGATCATGGTATTTATCCTTATTCAACGTCGTCATCAACGTTGGCGGGTTTTGCTCCTGTAGGTGCAGGATTGCCTGCATATGCTATAACACGTGTAATGTCTGTAGTTAAGGCGTACTCCAGCTGCGTTGGAGCGGGACCATTTGTATCTGAACTAGACGGCGAAGAGGCAGATGAACTTCGGAAACGAGGCGGAGATGCCGGAGAATTTGGTGCTACAACGGGACGGCCTCGCAGGATGGGGTGGTTTGATGCGGTTGCAACTCGCTATGGCTGTATGCTGCAGGGT
>NZ_JBFUHJ010000649.1:0-2265 GCF_056402455.1 Paenibacillus sp. P4_A7
TCGCGGGCAAGCGCCTAAAGCAGCAAATGAAAACACGCGATAAAACACGCGCGTGGACCGACCATGCTTCAGTGAGCCAATTGCGAAAGCCTGAGTGGTGGACGACCGAGTTTGGCCGCCCGTTCTCGTCCTGGCCTAAACGTCTGGCCAAGCTGGCTAACGAAGCTTACAACATTGCACAGGCAAACTTGGCCCAGGCCCGAAGCATGGCCGATGCCGAGGCGGCCATTACCGCTTTCACCGTGCGCTTCAATACCCTCAAAGGTATCGAAACCACCGAACGAGAAGACATTGGTGAAGCGGTATGGCAACTCAGCCAGTCAGACCACCTGATTGGCCAGCCTATAACAGAGGAGATGGCTCAACGCTGGTTCGAAGCAGTTCGCGATTACTGAATGAAGTGAGGAAAAAAGTGCAAGTATTTCATTTCGGAGGAGATTATTTATGTTTTCAATGATGTCAAAGAAATTAACAATAGAAGACATTCGTAAAATTGAAGTTCAAATAGGTTTGAAGTTACCTTTGCAACTTGTCGAGCATTATTTGCAATATAATGGAGGGGTCCCTGATCGAACCTATTTTTATTCAGAAGAGGCGGACATTGAGACCAATGTTCAAACATTTTTACCATTTAGGTATGTAAACGAAATAGGCATTACAATCGAAGATCGATACGTAGATTACAGAAATAGAAAAATAATGCCTGAGAAGCTTCTTCCATTTGCTAGTGATGCAGGAGGAAATAAATTTTGTATCGATATAGAAACTGGCCAAATTTATATAGTTTGGTTAGATCTTGGTGAAGTTACGAAAGACTGCATAGTTTTTTTAGCTGAGGATTTTAATGAATTTATGAATAAACTTGACGATGATGAAGATGAAGATGATGAAGACGAAGTATAATTTAATAGGATTATAATAGGAAACGGTGTGACCTAACTAGCGAGTCAAGTTAAGCGATGCTATTAATTAGTTTAGAAACGATATGTAGGAGAGAACGAATGTCAATTATAAAAGAAGAATTAATTGAACAATTGATAAACTTGGCGTCTTGTAGGACTTCTCCAGAAGAATGGAGCACTTGGTGGAATAATCATAACAAGCAGTTGGAGTCATTTTTAAATCGTGGTGAATATCTGAGGCTTAAACCTTGTATGCATGGGTTCCGTTGGTTACCTATTTTGCGCAGTCAACAAGGAGCAATTAAATATTTAGATGACAGCAAGATCCTTTATGTGAAAGAAAATGTTTATCAGGAAAACTATGAGAAAGAACTGAAAGAATCCTATAAAGCAAACTTAGAAATGGAGAAACAGCGGTTAAGAAAAATAAAAGCTGAATTTCCTGAAATTTTTAATCGATATCCCAAGTTTTCAAATTCATTGAAATACAATTTTGATGAAAGTGATTTCATTCACGTTGGATTAAACAATGATAAAGTCGAAGAATTTGAAACAACCTCTGGTATAAAAATGCCTGAAGATATTGCGGAATTTTTTCAAACAGTGTCAGCCATCTCTTTAGAAGGTATTAAAATCGAATTTGAAAATATATATCCTCTTGAGTTTTTTGGTAAAAAATATTATGTTCTTGGTGAGTTTTGGAAAGAAGCTGATGGGGACTTGGTTTTATGGGATACTTCTGAATCTAATGATCTAACAAAAATATATTATTATGCCCATGAACAAAAGAAAATAAAACTTCTTACAAAAAGTTTCGAAGATTTAATTGAGAAAGAGTTTGCATATCACAACAAGAACTTGTGAAATGTAAACCCACGGACCGTTGATAAGCTCAAATCGGTTATTATTACCGTTCTACTTGTTGCTCTCTTCATCAATAGCATAAATGATTTCTAAGCGTTTCTTGTTAAAATCAATATATTGAAAATCCAACTGTGTCAGCTTAGTCATGTCTGATAAAAAATCAATCACTTCCGCCTTGATCTTGGTATTTATTTCCTTCAACTCTAAAAATTCCAGATTTGATGCAGTTTTTAAAGTGGATGATCCTTTTGAGAAACTGGCAGATAGCTTGGATGAATTGATTTTGGAACAGATCCACATCGGTAATATCTTTGATAATTGAAGTTATTTTTTTATATACGAAGTGAAAGTCATGAAACAGGTGGAATCTGAAGATATTCAATCTTTTATGTGGGTAGCAGATTTTTTAGAAAATTACACCTGAATTTGATTTTCCCTAAAGGAGATAAAATTTTGGGATACTATATTTTTAGAAATAAAAAAATGCCATGGGGGGATT
>NZ_JBFUHJ010000650.1:0-2265 GCF_056402455.1 Paenibacillus sp. P4_A7
ATGCTGTATCAAGCATAATTCAAGTTTTTGTAGCTGGATTATTCATTTATTTCAAGTATGTAAATGTATCTCAACTATCTGATTCATTTACTCTAAAGACTTACTTTATTCAATCCATAAACGCAACAGTTTCAGTAACGGTTGCACTTTATGTTGGTGTGTCTAGGAGTGGATTTAGTTTCACTTTTAAGAATGGAAATTACAAAAAATTTGTTTTTGTTGCAACGGCATTACTTTTCACACTCGGTGTGACATTTTATATGTATCTTCATAATGAAACTATCGGCACACTGTTCTTAATTTTTGGAGGATCATTAATAGCTTCAAGTTTGATTTTATTGTTTTTATCACATCGTAGAGAAAACTATGAATACAAATGATTTCAGTATATTAAAAATAGGGGGTGATCAACTTGAAAAAACATTTTTTTGCATCAGCATTACTAACGGCATTAGTGGCACTTCCAGTAGCAACAACAGCAAAATTTTTACTATTCGTAGATCCTCGTAAGTAATTCCTAATTAGTCAAATACATAACGTAATCTGAGTACATCTTTAGGTGTACTCAGATTAACAAACATCTAGAGCTACCTCAATAAATTGAATGGGGTGTAAGTAATATGAAGAATAGAAGAGAAACTATAAAAAAGAATATCGACGAACAGTTTTTGATGCAATATGAGGTAGCAGAGATGGCTAATTGGTTATTATCTAAACTAGAAAATGGTCAACATATCATTGTTCCAATAAAGATGGATAAAGTTGAGGTTATTGATGTTGAAACTATTTTGTTCATACTAAATCCCAAAAAAGAGATTACAAAGATTCATTTGGTTACTGGTGAAATAGTATCTTCCATCATGAATATTGAGAGCATGCAAGAACACCTAACTTTTTTTAATTTTAAAAAGCTGGATAACGGTTTACTAGTAAATATGAAAAAGATTCAATGGTTCGATTCGAATATGCATCGAGTCTATTTTTCTAAGGAGCATTATATATCAGTAGCTGGTGCTGCTATAAGGAATATTGTTAAAATCGAGTTAGGCAAAGAAAAAGATTTGTATTCAAATAAACCCAGACATGCTAAGTATGGCACTGATGAATACTTCCCAATTGGAAAAACCACGCTATTGTGATTTTGCGGTCATTTTGCGTGATTATAATATAAAATCTACATATTAAAACATATTTCGACACGAAACCTCATTATTTAATGTAGGTTATTTAACTTTGGATATTTTTAAACTATATCTTCGACACGTATGCACATATCGTGATGCGTGTCAATACAAAATATTTTAAAAAGTTATGCTTTTTAATTGAAAAATATAGCACTATAATTGCAATAAATGCCGTATTCCGTAATTATCTAAGCAACAGGGGGATATTGAATGGATGAAGATGATTATTTACTAGATGGGTGGGAAGCCAGTGTTGAGAACTTCTTACTTTGGATCGAAAAAGTTTGTAGAGTGGAGAAGGATTCAATTACATATTATACATTAAAAGAAAATGTAGTAAACATGAATGAATTATTGCGCTGGATCGACTTCTTTCGTGGCAACATTGATGAAATAGAATTCATTACTGTTTTATACATGAAAAATAAGTTTGTGGAGACATAGATGATTTGTGGTTTCTCGCATGGGTAGAGAAGCCTCTCGGTGAAAGGAATGTGATTGTCATGAGTAATCGTTTTAGGGTTTACACTAAAGATATTGAAGAGCTTTGGCAATATGGGGAAGTTTTTGAGCCAATTGATTATAGGAGTTGGGTAATATTGGTTAGTGATAAAACGATAAAAGAGATTGAGCTAGTTCAGGGTGTATTTCGAGTGATTAGTATACCATAAAGTAGTATTTCAAGAGTCTTTAAATGACACCAGAGAGGCGTTGGCTATATGGCTAGATACTATGTTAAGTCAGATGATTTTGATCAGCTTGGGAAGTATGGCGAGCTTTACGAGACAATAGTAAAAGGACGGTGGACACTCTTTACTACAGAGTTGAAGATTGATGATATTAGAAAGATAGAGGGTGTAATTGAGGTTGCAGAGTGTTGATGTTGTTATGAAGTATTTAAAAACGGAAATATGTAAATTTTAAAAAAAGTTGACTTGATAGTTTATGGAAGATTTGCAGGGTTTTCTTAAATACATAGAAGATTCAAGATAAATGAACAGCGATAAAATGAGAGGATGTGACGTTCCATAAAAATGGTCGAGATCCAACTTCCTACTCCTTTAGCTCTAAAAAGTGATAT
>NZ_JBFUHJ010000651.1:0-2254 GCF_056402455.1 Paenibacillus sp. P4_A7
ACGAAGCCAATATTGCAGTGTCTCTTTTGAAAAGGAATGGGCTTTGCACCATGCAGACATCGTGAGACCACTGGCTTTGTAGTCAGCAATACGTGCAATCCAATCTTGGTAACGTCGTTCTTTATTCGTCATGAGACAGCCTCCTCGGTTTAGTTGTCTCATTTTCTCATGGATGCTCAGCCCATTGAAGGTGGACTAGGTTTGACGCTTACCTATATAGTAGTTTTTTTCTTTTTGATACTTAATAGAAATCTGCCAATTCTTTGATTGACCATTAAAAGTGACATTATCAGATCTACTAGAACAACCAACTAAAATTAAGAGTAGAACTGTAAAGGCGCTAAAAACAAATATTATCTTCAACATATTCACCCCTAAAAGAATTTAGAAACAACACTATGAGAAGTTGTAATAAACTAGATTGTTTAATATTWTCCCATTATATGGATTCCAATATTTAGACGCATATTATTCAGATTTGTTGCACTAACCTGCCCGATCATGCTGACAGACTGTTGTCGTGGTGCTATTATTTCCCGTTAGTGAAGCTTTTCGTCGTACAAAAAAACTGTCCCAAAACTTTCTTTGAAGACAGTTTTTTGCACAGTTTGTTACGTAGCAATCTCATGTTGCATGACTTTACTGCATTCTAAAAAACCTAACCGCTCCACTTTATACAAATCATAGATCAGTTGCGCATTATTTATCAATTTAAATAATTGATGGTTTATATCATTTGCTAATTTGGCATACGGTAGTTTTTCTACCGCCTTCTTCGATCGAGTATTTTGTTTACGGACTTTCAAAAATACCGTTTCAATATTATGTTCAAGAAATAGTTCAGTAAAAAAGGATTCCTTCGCTCGTTGGTTATAACCTTTTCCAAAATAAGGAGTTCCAATCCATGTGGCTAAGAAGCCTGTTTTATTAACAATATCATATAGATCAATGGTACCAATGGGATGTCCAATCTCGTTAAGAATTGTTCTAGAAATACATGTCTCCTGTTCTTCTTCAACGATCAACTGTTTGGTTATGAATAAATATTGTTCATAAAATTGGCATTTATAACGAACGTAAGGAAAAACTGCAGGATCCATCATTAAATTATACAGTGAATAGCATTCGTGCAAATCACGTTTTTTTAACATTAAATCTACCACCTAGTCCTTTTATTTCGCTATATCAAACAATTTAAGTATATAAAAGGACTTCGAGGATTTAATTAATTCTATATGGTTTTTGTGTAAAATTTATCGTAGAAATTGCATTCCATAACACTCTGGTGAACTCAAAAAGAGTCCTCGTTTATTATATGATTTTTTCTGAATAGGATAATTCTGCTTTACGCTTTGAATTCTACTAGGCTATCTGCCCAATAGCTTAAAGAAGCTGCCGACATCCTTCCGCCGTAGCTTCATTGTTAATGCATTAAGCTCTTGTACATCGTTAGAGAGTAATGATATCGATCTAAGTAGTGCGGGATTGCAGCCACTAATCAACTATGCTACCCGTTACTTCAATAGACAAAAAGGAGCAACTGCTGCGGCAACTGCTCCTTTTTATTGTTGAACTAAAGTTCTCCGTTAGTTCAACGTTTCTTTGCCAATTCTATAACCGATTGAATGAATGGTGCTTTCATTTCGGTGTAAGCCACTCTATTTTCTGGATATATGGATGCAAGATGCTTCTTAAGTTTGGCATATTCTAATACTTTCTCTGGATGGCTTCTGAGGTAATCACGGAATAAAAGGTTATTGTTCCATTCGTCACTGGTTAATTCATATACGTGAAGGTGATGTGTTCCTTTTCGCCATTCTCCTTTACGAAAAAAACGACGATTGGGAAACTCCAATTTATGAACATATTCGTAATCAAGCTTACTCAAATGTTTTATAAATGAATCTACTTCATCAAGATGATTCACACCAACAGCAATGTCCAATATTGGTTTAGATGGTAATCCGACTACCGAGGTACTTCCTATGTGTTCGATATAAACTATATTGTGTAGCAGAGTTTGACGTATCTTCGCCTTCTCTTTCTCAAACTCTTGAAGCCATTCTGGAGTATATTCTTTAATAACAACTTCCTCAGCCAAGCAAATCCCCCCATAGCAGATTTGTAATCTCGAAATTTTTTAGTAATTCCTTCTATAAGTTTGCCCGTTAGCTGAGAAGGTTGCCCATTTAACTCAGTTAAAATTTATAATTTGAATATGGTTCTAATCTACGAGTTATGTAATATTCAATTA
>NZ_JBFUHJ010000652.1:0-2233 GCF_056402455.1 Paenibacillus sp. P4_A7
CGCTATCCCCTTCCGTAACTGATGTAATAAGGCATAAAGGCATAAAAAAACTCCTTGCGTCGTTCGCAAGGAGTCGGTGACTAGTCAGGAAAAGACAGGGTACACACCTCACAGCTCTCGTCACAGAAAGCGGTGTAATAGGCTGTCCTACTCTTCTCACTATATTGACTTGTTATTCACGCTACCTTGCCAGCCTCTCGGGACTGAGTTAAAGGTACTGCTGTATATCAAAGGAATTATCCCACATTCGACAAACAATGTCAAGTACAAACGCCTATTTTCGCTCTACTTAGTGTTGATACATTCCGATTAACTATACAAGGTAAGCGTTAGTTATTTTAGACTGAGCTTTCGAATACGTTCAACTGCTTTTTCTGTATTCTCACGGCTGCCGAATGCTGTTAAGCGGAAATAGTCTTGACCGCTCTGACCGAAGCCAACTCCAGGTGTTCCTACGATATTCGCTTCAGATAGAAGCTTGTCGAAGAATGCCCAAGAATCCAAACCATTAGGTGTTTTCAGCCAAATGTAAGGTGCGTTAACACCGCCGAACACTTCAAGACCAAGTGATGCAAGTCCATCACGGATAATTGCAGCGTTCGTCATGTAATACTCAACCAGCGATTTAATCTGCTCTTGTCCTTCAGCGGAGTATATAGCTGCGGCTCCACGTTGGGTAACATACGATACACCATTAAACTTTGTTGTATGGCGGCGATTCCACAGATCGTTAATCAATACTTCGTTACCAGCAGCATCGAGACCCTTAAGCTCACGCGGAACCACTGTGTACGCACAACGAACACCTGTAAAACCAGCTGTTTTGGAGAAGCTGCGGAATTCAATGGCTACTTCGCGAGCGCCTTCGATTTCATAAATGCTGTGCGGAACATCGTCCTCTTGAATGAACGCTTCATAAGCAGAATCATACAAAATAATGCAGTTGTTAGCTTTCGCATAATCAACCCATATTTTGAGCTCGTCTTTCGTCAGCGTCATCCCAGTCGGATTGTTTGGGTAGCATAAGTAAATGATATCCACTTTACGGTTTGGCAAGCTTGGTTTGAAATCATTTTCAGCTGTACATTCTAAATAAGCAATGTCCTCATAACGTTTCGTTTCTTGATTATATTTACCTGAGCGTCCTGCCATTACATTCGTATCGACATAAACGGGGTAAACAGGATCTTGAACAGCAACAATACTATTTTGACTAAAAATTTCTTGAATATTGCCTACATCACATTTCGAACCATCACTTACGAATACTTCATTGGATGCGATGTCAATACCACGTGATTTATAATCATTGTCGATAATCGCTTGAATTAAAAAATCATAGCCTTGTTCTGGCCCGTATCCGCGAAAAGATCCCGGTGCCGCAAGCTCATCCACTGCACTGTGCATCGCTTGAAGCACCGCATCCGGCAAGCCGCGTGTAACGTCGCCAATACCAAGACTAATAATTTCAGCATTTGGATTTTCTTGCATAAATTTCGTGCGTCGTTTTGCAATTTCTGAGAACAAATAGCTGCCTTGCAGCTCCAAATAGTTTTGATTAATCGATGTCATTTCGTGTCACCAGTCCTTATTTTCAGTAATTTCGTTGTTATTGATTAGAATAACTTACTTCTCTGACTGAAATAATGAATAATCTGGTGAAAAGTTTGCACTATTGCACGTTTAATGTTACCGCAAGCGTAAACTATTAAGAACATGCTCAAAATCTGCAGGCATTGGCACTTCAAATTCAAGTCTTTCCCCGCTGCGCGGATGTGTAAATCCAATGACCGCTGCATGCAAAGCCTGACCTTTCAAAGCAACTGTTTTGTTTCTGCCATATACCGGATCACCAGCTAGAGGATGTCCAATGTATTTCATATGGACACGGATTTGATGCGTTCGTCCTGTTTCAAGCTGCAATTCTACGATTGTATAGTCCTCCAAGCGCTCCATAACCACAAAATGCGTAACGGCATGTCTGCTATTGCGCTCTGTTACGGTGAACACTTTACGATCATTTAAATCACGTCCGATTGGCGCATCAATTGTACCTTGATCATGCGGTAAATTACCGTGTACAAGAGCGATATACTTGCGTGTGACGGTATGCTCCTTCAACTGCTCAGCAAGTGAAATATGTGCCAAGTCATTTTTGGCAACCATTAGCAAGCCTGTCGTATCCTTATCGATACGATGCACGATACCTGGGCGCAGAACACCATTAATGCCC
>NZ_JBFUHJ010000653.1:0-2232 GCF_056402455.1 Paenibacillus sp. P4_A7
GTCGGAAGCAAGGAACAGCGCTGCCTTCGCGACATCTTCAGGACGACCCAATTCATTGCTGAGCTGACGCGTTTTTAGAGACGCAATTGCAGCCTCAGAGTCATCGTATGAGGTGCGGAGATAGTTTTCCACGAATGGTGTTAAAATGGTTCCAGGCAGAAGTGCATTTACTCGAATATTGTTCGGCGCATAATCTACTTGCATCGATTTTGTAAGCGCTAGAACAGCTCCTTTTGTAGCTGCGTAGGAAGCGCGTTTTGCGAGGCCCATCTCTGCAATACAGGAAGACATGTTAATAATCGTTCCGCTTGATCGTTCAATCATGTGTGGCAGCACATATTTGCAAGGCAAGTATACCCCGCGAATATTAACCCGCATGACGCGATCCCAATCATCCGGCTCCACCTCATGCAGCTTTCCAACCCCACTGATTCCAGCATTATTGAATAACACATCTATACGACCATAGGCTGCTAAGATTTCGTCTACCATAGAGCGGACGGAGTCCGGGTCTGTGACATCCGCTTTTATAAATAATGCGCGCCCCCCTTGCGACTTGATTTCTTCGACCGTTTCCTGGCCTTTGTCCGTATCAAGATCGTTAACAACTACAATCGCGCCTTCTTGCGCAAAAAGTAAAGCCGAGCTTTTACCGATACCTGAACCGGAACCTGTAATGAGCGCTACCTTATCCGCTAATCTCATGTTCTAACACCCCTTCTTTGTTTGGATTCATTCAGTCCGTTCTAAAGACTCGGTCCGATTCTGTTAATACTGAATTCTTGGTGCCCTAACGTTTCGGCTTTCGTCCATTTACCATCCGCTACTTCGATGATCTCCTGCCAGATTCGCTCACCCGCAGACTCCAAGCCCATTGTGCCATCTAGCATTGCGCTGACGTCGACATCCATGTTATCTTCCATTCGTTCGAACATACGCTTGTTGCCCGTAATTTTGATAACCGGTACAACGGCCGCACCAGTCGGAGTTCCCCTACCTGTCGTAAAGCAAACAATATGAACGCCGCCCGCCGCCATACCCGACACACATTCGATATCGTTACCCGGCGAGTCCATAAAGTAAAGTCCGCCCTCCGGTATTTGTTCAGCGTATTCAATAATGCCTTTGATTGGAGCTTTTCCGCATTTGCTGATGCATCCAAGTGATTTCTCTTCGATGGTGGAAAGACCGCCAGCGATATTGCCGGGACTTGGATTACCGCCCCGCATATCAGCGCCCATCCGCTCCACCTCTTTTTCGAAGCGGCCTACAATATGATAGAGCATCTCAGCCGTATCAGGTGTTGCGCACCGCTCTGCAAGCACATGCTCTGCACCAATAATTTCCGTCGTTTCGCCGATAACAATCGTTCCACCAGCAGCGATTAATGAATCTGCAGCTTCGCCAAGTGCCGGATTCGAAGCCATGCCGGAAGTTGCATCAGAGCCACCGCATTTTACGGCTACCTTCAGTTTTGAGAACGGTACTGGTACTTTTGGTTGAACCTCAAGCTCCGCCATCATTCGTTTTGCTATTTCGGTTCCATGCTGAATTGCTTTCACTGAACCGCCAATCGTTTGAATGTCAATCACTTCGACGGGCTTGCCGGTCTTCCGAATATCGTCTGCAAGTGCRTATGGGTCAACCACTTCGCACCCGAGGCTGATGACGATAACCGCGCCAACGTTTGGATTTTTACCTGTTCCCGCAAGCACCTCGAAAGTTCGTTCTTTGTCTGCCCCGATTTGACTGCATCCATGCTGGTGCGGAATCGCCACAGTACCAGGAACAAGCTGCGTAATCCGATTGCAAACCTGATTGGAACAGATGACCGTTGGAATGATAAGCAGATGATTGCGTATACCAATATCACCATTTGGTCTTTCATACCCCATAAATGTGTTCATGATGTCACCTCTCCAGCCTTATCGCCTCTACCGCGTATTCCTTCAATATTATGAACATGAACATGTTGCCCGGCCATGATTGCCATACTTGTAAGACCGATTGTTTCCCCGTATTTACGCAGTTCCTGTCCTCCAGAAATATCCACAATCGCTAGCTTGTGGCCGAACGGAATGGAATCAATCGCCGTAATGTTATGAATACCTTGACTATTTCTGTAGCTGACTATATCCCCTGGACTTATATCACGCAGCGCTGTAGCAACATGATCCCGATCATCCATAACGAGAGCGTCGACGCCATCTGTGACTTGTTGCATCATTCAGC
>NZ_JBFUHJ010000654.1:0-2230 GCF_056402455.1 Paenibacillus sp. P4_A7
ACATACGAGCCTTTAGAAGCAATTGAACTTGTGCAAAAGGCAGCAACAGCTAAATTTGACGAATCCGTTGAAGTAGCAGTTCGTTTGGGTGTAGACCCTCGTAAACAAGACCAAGCAGTGCGTGGCGTAGTAGTACTTCCGCACGGAACTGGTAAAACAAAACGCGTTCTCGTTTTCGCAAAAGGCGAAAAAGTGAAAGAAGCGGAAGCTGCTGGAGCTGACTTTGTTGGCGATGCAGACATGATTAACAAAATTCAACAAGGCTGGTTCGAATTCGACGTTTGCGTAGCAACGCCGGATATGATGGCTGAAGTTGGTAAACTTGGTCGTATCCTCGGTGGTAAAGGCTTGATGCCTAACCCTAAAGCAGGAACAGTAACGTTTGACGTTGCTAAAGCCGTGCAAGAAATTAAAGCCGGTAAGATCGAGTATCGTCTTGATAAAGCAGGTCAAATCCATGCGCCAATCGGTAAAGTATCATTCGGTCCTGAAAAACTGAATGAGAACCTTAAAGCATTGATCGACGCACTTAGCCGCGCTAAACCAGCTGCAGCTAAAGGGGTTTACTTGAAAAATATTGCCGTTTCCTCAACTATGGGCCCTGGTGCTCGTGTGTCAACAGCGGCTTACCGCTAAGTCGGAACGGAACTTAAATTCGAATACGCATACCGAAGACAGTAGGTGCCTAATGGCTTAATTTCCTACCGAGGTGTTATGATAAACGTTTGTGAGCAATATTCGGCCGTAAGGTCGATGTGCGATAACGACATCATGGCCTTCGCTAAGTCTGCGAAGGCCTTTCTCATGCATCGAGGCGTGGAAAGCCTGTCGTATTAACGGAATGTATACTATTACGGGAGGTGTACAATTTGGCTAACGCAAATATCATCCAATCAAAACAAGAGGCAGTAACAGTAATCGCTGCTAAACTTGCTGAAAGTTCCAGCACGGTCGTTGCTGATTATCGGGGATTGAACGTTTCCCAAGTAACTGAGCTTCGTAAACAACTGCGTGAAGCAGGAATTGAATTTCAAGTCCTGAAAAACTCGCTTGTTCGTCGCGCTACTGAAGGAACGGATTATGAAGGATTGAACGAAATCCTGACTGGTCCTACAGCAATTGCATTCAGCAAAGACGATGCTATTGCTCCAGCGAAAATTTTGAACGATTTTGCTAAGAAGAACGATGCTTTGAAACTTAAAGGCGGCGTTGTTGAAGGTAAAGTTGTAAGCATGGAAGAAATTAAAGCTCTTGCGGAACTTCCGTCACGCGACGGTTTGCTATCTATGCTACTCAGCGTATTGCAAGCTCCAATGCGCAACTTCGCGCTTGCGGTTAAAGCAGTCGGCGAGAAACAAGAAGCAGAAGCACAAGCTTAATTTTATTCAACTTATTTATTCCGCTTTAACCCGGTCATGCCGGATGTTTAATCAAACAAAAAATAAACCATATTCCTGGAGGTATAACCATGTCTAAAGAGCAAATCTTAGAAGCGATTAAAGTTATGAACGTTCTTGAACTGAACGAGCTTGTTAAAGCAATTGAAGAAGAATTCGGCGTTACAGCTGCAGCACCAGTTGCAGCAGCAGGCGCTGGCGCAGCTGTTGAAGCTGAGCAATCCGAGTTCGACGTAATCCTTAACGGTGCTGGCCCATCCAAAATCAACGTAATCAAAGTTGTTCGCGAAATTACAGGTCTTGGCCTGAAAGAAGCGAAAGACTTGGTTGATAGCGCTCCTAAAGCTGTTAAAGAAAAAGTTGCTAAAGAAGAAGCTGAAGCAGTTGCAGCTAAACTTACTGAAGCAGGCGCTTCTGTAGAAGTTAAGTAATTTTGTTTTAACAAGCGTAAACGGCTGTTGCTGGCCTTGTGTCAGTAACATGCGTTTCGCGTTGAAATATAAGCTGAGGATAAGGTCAAACTTATACTTTCTTATATTTTAAAATATAGCTGATCATGTAAACTTACTATGAATCGGCTGACGAGCCCCTTGAACCGTCAGGTTACAAGGGGCTCGTTGTATGTTGAAAGATAAGAGATGTAAGCGAATGAAGCTATACAAGCAAGAAGTAATGAGATCGCGGAGGAAATAGTTTATGTCGAATCATTATTACTCTCAAAGCCCTGAAGTTAAGCATAATCGTCACACGCATGAAGTGCAGCTTCGAGGCTTTTCTTTGCGGTTTGTGACGGATGCTGGTGTTTTCTCGAAATCAGGTGTCGACTTTGGGAG
>NZ_JBFUHJ010000655.1:0-2229 GCF_056402455.1 Paenibacillus sp. P4_A7
GAATCAGTCTGCGATACATATGATGGATTTTAAGCTGCTGTGGCTGTTGTTTAAGCAGCTCCTGATTCATAATACGGAGCAATAGTCTACGAATCATGTTGGAGCAATGTAAAAATACGCCATGTGCATATTGATTATCCTGAGCAGAACACCATACTATACTTCCATGCACCGTAAGGGGGATATTAGAAATATACATACGAAATTCAACCAAATAATTACGTTGAATCGGCAGCTGTAGGTTAGATAAGAAGCATAATCCGCTTTGACTCATGTTAAGAAGCAGCACTGTACTCGTAGCATTCGTTAGCAGTTCTCCATGATTATTCATCAATCTCAGCTCAGCTTTCACACCTTCCGTGAAACGCAGCCTTAGGTGGGCGCGTACGGCACCATTTAAATATTTCGCCATGCATCATACCTCCATCACACTGATAAACAGGAAACTCCCTTTATCAACCAACTTTTTACTGTAAAAGAATGCAATTACTAGGTTTACGTATTAATATAGGTGTAGCGGAATTTCGAAAGTAGGAGGAATATGATGAGCATCGGTATACGAATTGCTAATTTGAGGAAGGAACGGAGATGGACGCAGCTGCAAACCTCCACCCTGTTAGGTATTTCACGTGCAGCTTTGTCACATTATGAGAAAAATCGCAGAGAACCAGATTCCGAAACACTCACGAGGTTTGCGGATCTATACAAGGTCTCCATCGACTATTTAGTCGGCCGCACTTCACTCTCTCAACATACAATAACTAACGATATCAGAGCTTTTGTCGATCAACTTGAACTAGCAGACGAGGAGCTAATCATTAAATATAATTTAACCATAGATGGAAAATTACTCACTTCGGATGAAATGAAAAAGTTTATCGCATATGTTAGAGCTGAGAGAACGGTTCAATCACTATGAATTGGACAATTGTCAGGATTAATCCCTAATTGTTCCATGATGTCATTAATATCGAGAACAATAGCATTTACTACTGGACTAGCCTCTTCGTTCGTTAAGTCTATTTCCTTTCTTAACATCCAACCGACCCCTATTAGATTATTGCTGTTGCTTAGATTATTATTACTTTTATTATACCCAAGTTATTAGATGGAATTTGTCGCTTAGTGTTTGCGGCTTTTTTCTATTTAGGTAATAAAATGTCGAAAAACAAAAATTAACCCCACAATATAACATCTTCGCTTTTGAAGAAAATCAAAAAAGGGACTGCCACCAAAAGTAGTCATGCTACTTCGGTGACAGTCCCTCTATTTCATTTATCATTCAATGATAAATGTCTTCTATTAAAACTTTATTATTTTCCGCCTGCGCGAGCGAGCTCTCTCTTATTCGCCTCGAAAGCTGCAAGAAGAGCTTCATTGCCTTGTAGCCCAGAGTCCTCAACTTTGCGAATCTGTTCCAGCATCCGTTTGTAATCCTTAGGAATAACCTTCACAAACCTTGGAAGTGATTCCTCCCAATCATTCAATACTTGTGAGCCGATTGCGCTATCAGTGTATGCAACATGACGCTCGATCAAGCCACGAAGCTCAGCGATATCTTCCGATTCCTCAACACGCTCCAGCAATACCATCTCCAAGTTACAATGGTTCAGGAAATCGCCGTTCACATCATAGACGTATGCAACGCCACCCGACATACCTGCAGCGAAGTTACGACCTGTCTGGCCAAGAACGACCACGCGTCCGCCAGTCATATATTCACAGCCATGATCGCCTACGCCTTCAACAACCACATTTGCGCCGCTGTTCCTTACCGCAAATCGTTCGCCAGCCAAGCCGCGAATATACGCTTGACCGCTAGTAGCTCCATAAAGCGCTGTATTACCGATAATCACGTTATCTTCTGCAACAAATGTCGCTTTCGGTGAAGGTGCCACAGTAATTTTACCGCCGGATRAGCCTTTTCCGAAGTAGTCATTGGAATCACCCTCAATGGAAAGAGTAATGCCCTTAGGTAAAAATGCCCCGAAGCTTTGTCCTGCTGTTCCGATGAAGTGGTACGAGATGGTATCCTCAGGCAGGCCTGCGGCTCCATAACGACGAGTCACCTCACTGCCTAAAATAGTACCGACAACACGATTGGTATTGAGGATAGGGAATGTTCCATGAACCTTCTCCCCATTCTCTAGCGCCGGCTGTGCCAGCGGTAGAAGCTGTTGCATATCTATGGAAAGCTCAAGACCATGATTTTGCTCCTGCGTACAATAG
>NZ_JBFUHJ010000656.1:0-2223 GCF_056402455.1 Paenibacillus sp. P4_A7
GAGGAGCAAGATCACTTGATCCCGGCGAGAAGGCATATATTCGTTCTTTGGGCATAGCCTGCTATACGATGCATGACATCGATCGACTCGGTATAGGCCAGGTTATGGACAGAGTTATTCGTCACCTACAGCTGGCGACGGATGGCGTGCACGTCAGCTTTGACATCGACAGCATAGATCCTCGCGAGGCTCCTGGAACAGGAACGCCTGTTATTGGCGGCTTATCTTATCGAGAGGCTAATCTTGCTTTGGAGCTGCTCTATCAATCAGAAATCGTTGTATCAGCGGAGTTTGTGGAGGTTAATCCAAGCCGCGATCAAAACGATCAAACGGTCAAGCTTGCGGTCGAGCTGATAGGGTCGCTTTTGGGGGAGCAAATCTTATGAGCCGGGCAGACAAAGATTAAAAAAAGAGGGAGATACGCTTATGCGGGAGCCTTACCAAAATGAGCCTTTTACTGATTTTTCTATAACCGACAATAGTATCGCTTTTCAAGCAGCGCTTAGCCGGGTGGAATTGGAGCTAGGACGGGAATATTCGTTGAAAATTGGAGCGGATCGCATCGAAACGATTACGAAGCGAAAATCGATTAATCCGTCAGATGTTAAGCAGCTTGTAGGAATCGTATCGCAGGCGGATACGGAGCTTGCTAACAAAGCGATGCTGGCTGCTGCTTCGGCATTCGAGCAATGGAAGCAAGTTGGACCGCTCGCTAGAGCGAAGGTCCTTTATAAGGCCGCGGCTATAATGAGGCGGAGGAAGTTTGATTTTTCGGCGTGGCTCGTGTATGAAGCGGGTAAAAGCAGGGCGGAGGCTGATGCGGATACTGCGGAGGCCATTGATTTCTTGGAGTATTACGGACGGGAGATAGAACGGCTGTCAGAGCGTCAGCCGCTTGTCACTGTGCAGGGTGAAGACAATGAACTCGTGTATATACCACTTGGCGTTGGCGTTATTATCCCGCCGTGGAATTTCCCACTGGCGATTATGGCTGGAATGACGATGGCCGCCGTTGTCGCGGGCAATACGGTTGTACTCAAGCCGGCAAGCGCAACGCCAGTCATTGCGGCAAAGTTTATCGAGCTGCTGGAGGAAGCGGGACTGCCAGACGGCGTTGTTAATTTTTTGCCTGGAGCAGGGAGTGAGGTGGGCGATTATTTGGTCGAGCATCCGCTTACTCGCTTTATTTGTTTTACCGGCTCTAGAGAGATTGGACTTCGTATCAACGAGAAGGCTGCGATGGTCCAGCAGGATCAGAAATGGATAAAGCGTGTAGTTGCTGAGATGGGCGGCAAGGATACAATTATCGTCGATGAGGATGCGGATCTTGAGTTAGCGGCGGATGCGATTACGGCATCTGCATTTGGTTATTCCGGGCAGAAATGCTCCGCATGCTCAAGAGCAGTCGTACATGAGTTGGTTTATGATGCGGTCATTGAGAAAGTCATTGAACGAACGAAGCGACTGAAGCTTGGGAAGGCTGCAGATGTGGGAACGTATATAGGGCCTGTTATTGATGAACGAGCTTATTTCAGTATTTTAAAATATATTGAGGTCGGGCGTACGGAAGGAGTAGTCGTGCATGGGGGAAGCATAGGGGACAGCAGCGGCTATTTTATCGAACCGACAATTATTAAAGACATTGCGCCGTGTGCCCGCATTGCGCAGGAGGAAATATTCGGTCCTGTTCTAGCCTTTATTAAAGCGGCTAATTTCGATGAGGCATTGGATATAGCTAACAATACGGAATATGGTTTGACAGGTGCCGTCATATCACGGAATAGGAACAGGTTAGAGCAGGCACGCGAACAGTTCCACGTTGGAAATCTTTATTTTAATCGAAAATGTACAGGTGCTTTGGTCGGCGTTCATCCCTTCGGCGGTTTTAATATGTCTGGGACCGATTCGAAGGCAGGCGGTCGCGATTATTTATTATTGTTTACGCAAGCGAAAGTTGTAACGGAACGGTTCTRGCGATTTGAAATGATTAGTGGTGAAATGCATAAGCCTCCATTTGTTAAGTTTGCAGCAGTAGGCTGCGGCCAAATGGGGGTTAAATGCATGGGAATTTTAGCTTGGGAAAAACAGGATAGATCGATTGGGTCAAGTGAATTATAATGAAGATAAGAAGAAACGACTTCGTCGTCCTTGTATAAGGACGCTCGGTTTCGCGTAAAAATATAGGCATGAGTATAAGAGTGAAACTTATACTTTCCTATATTT
>NZ_JBFUHJ010000657.1:0-2222 GCF_056402455.1 Paenibacillus sp. P4_A7
GATCGTTCCGGCGCGTAAATCGACCGATTCGAACTTCACATTTTGGTATACCTTCTTAACCTCTTGCAGCTTAGGCGACACCGTACGATCCGCGAAAATAAGACCATTGCCGCAGAAGTTGCCGTCATGCGGCATTTCTCCAAAATCACCGCCGTATTGCATCTTCACAGTACCATCTGAATCTGTAATCCGAATGGCTTGATCGATCCAATCCCATATAAAGCCGCCTTGCAAAATCGGATACTTTTCGAATAGTTCCCAATATAAGTGGAGACCGCCACAGGAGTTGCCCATAGCATGGCTGTATTCACATATAATATATGGCTTTTGCGGATTGTTTAACGCATATTGTTCTACACCATGAGGAGATGTATACATATGGCTCTCTATATCCGAAGCGCCTTCTGACGCCCGGAAATGGAACGCTCCCTCGTAATGAATAAGGCGAGATGGATCAACCGCACGTATAAAATCATACATTTTGATAAAGTTATCTCCGCCAAAGGATTCGTTGCCCAGCGACCAAATAACGATAGAAGCATGGTTTTTGTCGCGCTGCACCATAGAATTACAACGGTCTAATACTGCTTCTGTCCATTCTGGCCTGCTCCCAGGCACGGTTTCGTCTAACTCCTTCTGTCCATAGGTCCAAGAGCCATGCGTTTCGAGGTTCGTTTCATCGATCACATATAACCCGTATTCATCACATAGCTTGTACCAGAGCGAGTTATTCGGATAATGAGAAGTACGAACGGAGTTAATATTGTAAAACTTCATCAGTTCAATATCTTTGCGCATTTCCGCCTCGCCGATCGCCCTGCCTGTATCACAGGAAAACTCATGACGATTGACGCCTTTAAACAAAATGCGTTTTCCGTTAATTTGCATTAACCCATCCTTGAGCTCAAACTTGCGGAAGCCTACTTTGCAGCTGATGACTTCTAGCAGCTGGCCGTCCGCTGTTTTCAAGCTTAGTAGGAGCGTATACTGGTTTGGAATCTCTGCACTCCATTTGAGCGGATTTTTGACGGCTGCTTGTAAACGAACCTCCGTTAACGCTTCGCCCTCAACAGCTGTCTGAATCGATAATGGCTCCGTAAATACCGCTTTTTGTTGTGCATCATATAACGCTGCCTCTACTGTAATTTCACCAATCTGCTTCGTAAAATAATTAATTAGCTTCGTATCGATAATTAACTGCGCATCGTTGTATTGCTCATCAAGCTCTGTTTTCACAAAGAAATCGTAGATATGCGCATCAGGAGTCGTATACAAATATACATCACGGAAAATACCGCTCATCCGCCAAAAATCTTGGTCTTCCAGCCAACTTGCGTCACTCCAGCGATAGACCTCAACCGCCAGCTTATTCTCTCCCTCAATTAAATAAGGTGTCAAATCAAACTCAGAAGGTGTAAATGTATCCTGGCTGAACCCAACAAGTTCACCGTTTAACCAGATATAAAATGCAGATTCAACACCTTGGAAGCTAATGAAGACTGGCTTGCCTCCCCAGCCCTCAGGGATAGTAAAGGTACGGGCATAGGAGCCTACTGGGTTATAAAGTGTTGGTGCAAAAGGGGGCTTAATATCTTCCGTGCCTTCCCATGGATATCTGACATTTGTATATTGTGGATAATCATAGCCTTGTAATTGCCAATGAGCAGGCACTGTAATCTCATCCCATTCGCTATGGTCAAACTCTGCTTCATAAAAATTTATGATACGCGCTTCAGCATTTTTCGCAAAGGCAAACTTCCATTTTCCATTAAGTGAGAGATAGTTTTCTGACTCGCTATGACGCCCTTTCCAAGCAGCTTCCTCCGTAGTAAATGGCATAAGTGAAGCATGAGCTTCCATTCGATTAAGCTGAAAAATTTCAGGATTATTGTTCCATTCAGGATAACCATTTGCAGGTGGTGTATAAACTAGCTTTTTACGCATAATCATTTGCACCTCATTATCATTATATTAAAGTATGTTCACATTATAGATCAATAAGTTCTCTTTATTAATAAAACAATATTCATATCGTATATAAAAATATGAACATATAAACAAAAAAAAAGGAACAGCACCGTTCAGTGCTATCCTTGCGCTGGAACATATTTAATTTAGCCGACTCATTAATTAAACCTTTTAATCAAATGGTTTAATGCCCTTGTCATAGATTCTTGCACCTTTTTGTCAGAGCTTGTTTTCTCAAGTGCTAGCAATCCTAT
>NZ_JBFUHJ010000658.1:0-2218 GCF_056402455.1 Paenibacillus sp. P4_A7
GAACACAGTTTTTCGAATTTCCGACAACCGGAAATGTTCCACTTGTAGCGGATATGTCCAGCGATATTTTGTGCCGACCGATTGATGTGAGCCAATTTGGTATGATTTATGCCGGTGCACAAAAAAATCTAGGTCCATCGGGAGTGACTGTTGTTATCATTCGTGATGATCTGGTACAAGAAAGTCCAAAAACCATTCCATCGATGTTCCGTTATGACACACATGCGAAGGCTAGCTCACTTTACAATACGCCGCCTTCTTTCTCGGTTTATATGATGAGATTAGTATTGCAATGGATTAAGGATAAAGGCGGAGTTGCTCAAATGGAGCAATTCAACCGTGACAAGACAAAATTGATCTATGACAATATCGATCAAAGCAATGGCTTCTACATCGGTTGTGCGCAGCCTCAAAGTCGCTCCCTTATGAATATTACATTCCGTATTCATAGCGAAGAGCTAGAGAAGCAATTTATTAAACAATCGGAACAAGAAGGCTTTGTCGGTTTGAAGGGTCACCGCGATGTAGGCGGATTGCGCGCATCCACATATAATGCGGTTCCGCTCGAAAGCTGCCAAGCATTAACGCAATTTATGACTGATTTTATGAAGCGTAATGGCTAATATATTTTTCGAAGCTTAGAGATCTAGCTTATAGAGCTGTTGATCCAGACAACTCAAAAAAGAAAGACCGCGTTCCCTTATCTTAAAGGGGAAYGCGGTCTTTCTCATATTAAGCAAAGGACGATTCCATGACTGCAGGTCCATGAAGCTTATACCCGACATTACGTACGGTCATAATATATTCAGGAGTTCTTGCGTTCCTCTCGATTTTATCACGTAAATGACTGATGTGAACGTCAACAATTCGAGTGTCGCCAAGGAAATGATAATCCCAGACGCCATGCAGCAGCTGTTGGCGGCTCAGCACTTTGCCTTTGTGACGGCATAAGAAGAGCAGAAGCTCGAATTCCTTTGGTGTAAGCTCAACCGATTTACCGTCAAGGAAAACTTCACGTTGTTCAACACGCACGTTCAAACGTCCGATATCAAAGGCGGTGTTCTCAATGTTACCGGGCAATGCATTCATCCGACGGAAAATAGCTTGAATTCGGGATACGAGCTCTTGAGGACTGAACGGCTTGGTCATATAATCATCCGCACCATTGTCAAGGCCTGCTATTTTATCAGATACATCCTGCAAGGCTGTCAGCATGACGATGGGTACAGCGTTATTTTGTTTGCGAAGCTCACGGCAAACTTGAATGCCGTCCATTTTGGGAAGCATGAGGTCGAGAACAATCAAGTCAGGACGAAATGGCTTTAATGTGTCAAATACAGCTTCCCCATCGCTTACACAGCGTACATCGTAGCCAGCGAGCTTTAAATTAAATTCGATTAACATGGAGATGGAAGGCTCATCATCGACTACCAATATTTTTTTTCGCATTTGTTCAACTCTCCTTTATGATTTATGAGGTCATTATTTCATTAAAAACTTGGATTATATCGTCTATTATGATTTCTATTATGACGCTTGAAATTACGGGGTAGATTAACGGTACGTAAAATGGATGTAAAATTTGATGTAATTTCGTGTATAATRGTCAAAATGAGAGGTGAGATAGACAACCATGCCATTTCMTATTGTATTGGTAGAACCAGAGATTCCGGCAAACACAGGTAATATATCACGCACATGTGCTGCTACAGGAACGCATTTACATTTAGTTAGACCGCTTGGATTTGATACAGATGATCGAAGCCTAAAGCGTGCAGGATTAGACTATTGGCATTCTGTTCATGTTGAGTATCACRATTCCTTCGAAGAATTGCAGCAGTTGCACCAGGAAAGCCGCTTTTTTTATGCGAGTACAAAAGCTAAAAAGGTTTACTCGCAGTTCGAGTATCAGGATGGAGATTTCTTCGTATTTGGTAAAGAAACGAAGGGGTTACCGCAATCATTAATTGATGCGAATATGGAAACATGTATAAAAATGCCGATGACTAGCGCGGTTCGCTCGCTTAATTTATCGAATTCTGCCGCGATCATTGTATTTGAAGCACTTAGGCAAAATGGCTTCACAGGGCTTGAATAGCTTAATCACACTAGTGATTTATTAGTAGTTTCTTAAATGTGAACGATTTTTTTTACAGTATATTAAGAAATTATGAATTCGGGAAGGAAAATGTCGAATTACCATCGAAAGACTATAATG
>NZ_JBFUHJ010000659.1:0-2217 GCF_056402455.1 Paenibacillus sp. P4_A7
GGACTGTTCAGTTATGCAACAGGGTTAATTGAGCAGGGAGGCAGCCGTCGTGGAGCGTTAATGTTGATGATCAATGACTGGCATCCGGATGTTCTTGAGTTTATTACGATTAAACAAACGATGGGTCAGGTGACCAATGCCAACTTGTCCGTATGTGTAAGCAACGCATTTATGAAGGCTGTCAAAGAGGATTTGGACTGGGAGCTCGTATTTCCGGATACGAAGGAAGTGGGTTATGACGAGCTATGGACAGGAGATATTGATAAATGGCGAGAGCTTGGCAAAAAAGTCATTCATTATAAGACCGTACGTGCTCGTGACGTATGGCAAACAATAATTGAATCCGCTTGGAAATCTGCTGAGCCCGGTATCGTCTTTATGGAATATTACAATCAGATGTCGAATAGCTGGTATTTTAACCCGATTATTAGTACGAATCCGTGTGGTAGAGCCTAGTTTGCCTCACGTTAAAAATCGCGGAATGAAGCGGGAAAGCTGAGAGGCTAATCCGAACCGAAGGCGAGCGGTAAAACGCTGGTCAGGGGCAGAGCATAGACGGTGAACCTGCTGCTAGCAGAATATAACCCGTCCACGAGGCCGCGACACATTCTTATCTTAGGGTGTGAAAAGATATGCCGAACTAACGGGAAATGAACCGTTAGAGCTTCCGGATAAAAAGCCGGGAGGATAACAAATGGAACAGGGCTTGCCAGCTTGGGGAGTTTGTAACCTATCAGCAATTAACTTATCTAAATTTTACGATGAGGAAAATCATGATGTAGATTGGGAAGATCTAGCCAAGGTGACGAGATGGTCGGTACGTTTCCTCGATAATGTGATCGATAAAACCCCTTATCATTTTGAGGAAAATGAACGTAATCAGAAGCTGGAACGGCGTATCGGACTCGGAACCATGGGGCTTGCGGAGCTAATGATTAAATTAGAAATACGATACGGAAGTCCGGAGTCGTTGGTATTCTTAGATAAGCTGTACGCGTTTATTGCGCGCGAATCTTATTTGGGATCGACTGAAATTGCGGGAGAGAAAGGCTCGTTCGAAGCTTTTGATTCGGAGAAATATGTTCAGAGCGGCTTTATGAAAAATATCATTGCGGAGTTCCCTGAGATCGGAGAAGCGGTCGCAGAAAGCGGTATGCGCAATGTTACGGTCATCACRCAAGCACCGACTGGCAGTACGGGAACGATGGTCGGTACGTCGACGGGAATTGAGCCTTATTTTGCATTCGAATATTATCGTCAGAGTCGACTTGGATTTGATAAGCAATATGTGCCGATTGCGGCCGCATGGAAGGATTCTCATCCAGGAGAAGAATTACCGGATTATTATGTGACATCTATGAGCTTGTCTGCAGAGGATCATATACGCGTACAAGCTGTCATACAACGCTGGGTTGATAGTTCAATTTCGAAAACGGCGAATTGCCCAGCTGATTTTACAGTGGAAGAGACAGGAAGGCTTTATGAGTTAGCATTCGAGCTCGGCTGCAAAGGGGTAACGATTTACAGAGACGGTAGTCGTGATGTTCAAGTGCTGTCGACGAAAAAGGAAGAGTCGGATGAAGAAAGCACTAAGCAAGTGGAAGATCAAGGATTAGACAATGAAGTTTCACCTGATATAGATAGTAATGAGGAGTCAGTTAATGAAGATTTAGAGGTACTTCCGGCTTCTAATTTGATGGCGAATCAAGTGTTGGATAAACAATATAAACGTCGCCCGCAAGTATTACGGGGTGCTACTTATAAGGTTAATACGCCGTTCGGAATGGCATATATTACGATCAACGACTTGAATGGTACTCCCGCTGAAATTTTCTTGAATGTAGGTAAAGCAGGATCGGATGTATTCGCCATGGCAGAGGCGTTAGGTCGAGTTTGCTCCTTATTCCTGCGGTACGGAGAGCATGGCAATAAAGTTAAGCTGCTCGTTAAGCATTTGAAGGGTATCGGTGGCACAGGTGCGATCGGCTTTGGGGTTAATCGTGTAGAATCCATTGCTGATGCGGTTGCGAAGTCGCTGGAGATTCATACGGAGAGTGGCGAAGAGCAGGCGGCGGCGGTTGAAGTGTCGGAATTGTCTATGATGGGTTCTAAAGCAGATGAGCTGCTTAATGAAAAGCCCAAGGATCCAAGTATTCAGTCACAGGAAGTGGGCTCACGCGATCTCTGCCCGTCATGCGGCTCCGCTACATTAATTAA
>NZ_JBFUHJ010000660.1:0-2212 GCF_056402455.1 Paenibacillus sp. P4_A7
GCGTTATGGGCGGTCGCGTCTATTATATGGCTTTCAGATCGGCGAGCTGCCATTAATCATTGGCTTGGAGCTGTTGCTTTTTCTGGAGGTGCAGGCGCACTGGCCGCTGTACTGGATATGATATGGATTCCAGCCGCGATGGAAGCGGGAATGAATGAAGCTGGGCAGCTCTTCCTTTACAACGTCCAAGCTTTATCCTCGCTATGTTCTTACTACGGTCTCCCATACTTTGTTCTCATGTTCGCACAAGCTTATCGACCTATTTCTTTGCCTAAATCGTTACAACGACTTGTGCCATTCATTTTGCTACTGCCTATACTGGGCTGCATCTTGTTTACACCTTTCTATACAGAGATGTATCCCATTACCTTCACAATTGTGGTTTGGTGGGCTGTTCCGTACATATGTGTAGGCACTTTTCAAATATTGCTTAAGAAACAGCCTCATGCTGCATTATCTAGGACACACTGGATCATTTGCTTCGCGGTAATTCCGCCGGTTCTGTTTTGCGCAGTTATGAATTATTTGCTGCCGAGTCTTGGGATGCTTCGGATGTGGGTTTACAATACATGGATTGTTGGATTAGGGGTTACTGTGTTCGTAATTGGACTATTCACCTATGGCTTCATGGGAGTCCGGGTGATGGTTGATCGCCGTAGATATGATTCTACTTTGCGAGCGGTCACTTCTGGGACAGCGATATTAAATCACGCAATCAAAAATGATGCGGGTAAAATACGACTTTTCTCTGAAAAGATGAAATCGTATGCGCTCTCGTCAAACCAGCCTGAGCTTTTGGCAGACATTGAAACGGTACTCCTTGCCTCTCGTCATATGCAAGAGATGATGCAAAGAGTGCATCGACGAACGGAGGATTTAGTTCTCCGAGTAGAACAAGCGGACATGTCGGCTCTAATTGTGAATACTTTGAAGTCTTATGAGCCTGTTCTAGGGGCGGTTCACTTGAAGAGCAACTTAACGCCAGGATGGACCTGTTTAATGGATACCGCGCAAGTAAGTGAAGCGCTTGGTAATATTATTGGCAATGCGCTTGAGGCGATGAAGGGTGAAGGCGAGCTTGCTGTATATTTTACAGAAACAAAGCGAGAGCTCATCATTGAAGTTCGAGACACAGGTCCCGGCATAGAGAAAAGTGAGCTTGCCAAAGTGCTTGAGCCGTTCTACACAACAAAAAGCGTGAATGATGTCAATTTTGGTCTGGGATTGCCTTATGCTTATCATGTTATGCGCAAGCATAAGGGAATGCTGCTGCTTCAGAGTAAGATTGGTAAAGGTACTTCCGTTTATATGAGCTTTCCGAAGCGAAGCGTTAAAGCAGAGAGGCTGAGCGTTGTTCAGACACAAGGGAGGGAAGCACGTGGGTAGTATTCGTCTGTGGATTGTTGAGGATGATCCGGATTGGCTTCGGGGACTTACTGATTATTTGGGTAGGCAGGATGATATAGAAGTCGCTTGGACAGCTAGTCGTGCGCTTGATGTACGTCAAGCGCTTACAGAGCTTCATCCATCGCATACACCAGTTGATGTGGTGCTTATGGATATTATGCTGGATGGGCATCCCGATGGTATTTTGCTTGCAGAGGAAACCTCCGTGGCAACTGGCGCCCGTGTCATTATGCTTACTTCGATGGAAGAAAAAGAACTTATATTCCGTTCCTTTCAAGCCGGCGCGATTGATTACCAGATCAAAACAGATTTTGAAAGACTGCCGGAAGCCATTAGATCCGCTTATAAAAGTCAATCGCCTATAAACAGTGCGGTTGCGGAACGAATGCGTGAGGAATTTCGACGTCTGAAGCTGCTTGAACGTGAGTTTGAAGTCAAGAAGTTGAACGATCTTATAACTCCATCAGAGCTGCAGCTGCTCGATTTGATTGATAAAGGCTACACGCAGCCGCAAATTGCCGACAAGCTCGTTGTTTCGATTCGAACGGTCAAAAACCATGTCAATCATATTTTGAAAAAATTGAATTTGACTGGTTCGAAAGAGGCTGCCAGCAAAGTGAAGGAAATGGGCTTATTTCATGAAAAGAATGACAAGGATAGTACCATGTGAAGATGGTACTATTTTTTTTGTGCCGTTTTTTTAAAATAGGAATAAGAAAGATGTATTTTGAATTTGTTGAATGGAAAAATGGAGAGGAGGCGGATATATGGTTTTTGAAGCATTCTCCACCGCACATTACATTGC
>NZ_JBFUHJ010000661.1:0-2209 GCF_056402455.1 Paenibacillus sp. P4_A7
TCAGGATTGAATATATGAATAACGGAAGCGATAGCAGAGCCGAGTGCCGCCAATGTTTCATTCATCAGCTCGGTTGCAGCAGGATCACCGGACTGCCACCTAGCAATCACTTCCTTTGCATCCACATTTTCAACGGATTGTCCGCTCAATAGGAGCTTGTCTCGCATACGCTGAGCGATGCTTGTTCCTGATGCATACTGCTCTAAGCAGCCAACACCCCCGCATACGCATGGCAACCCATTAAAATCTACTGATAGATGGCCTAATTCGCCACCTCCACCCCATAGACCGTGTACAAGACTTCCGTTTACGACAACTGCACCACCAACACCAGTTCCAATTGCAAAACAGATGAAATTATTGACCCCCTGAGCCGCACCAAGGTACTTCTCAGTAATAGCCAAAACATTAACATCGTTGTCTACAATTACTGGAAGCTGAAATTCTTGCTGCAGCAAACTCTTCAACGTTGTTCCTGCATATCCGGGAATAAGATCGGATGCCGATCGAATGCTGCCTGAAGCCCAGTCGATTTGCCCCGCGCTGCCAACTCCCATACCTTTAAAGAGAATATCTGATCGCTCTACATATACTTCCTCCAGCAAACGATGGACAGCTTCCTTTATCCGATCCATTGTATTGGCTTTTCCGGCCAACGTACTGAGGCTAACTTTATGCTTCACTACTCCATGTGAGTCCACGACCCCAACATTAATTTTCGTGCCTCCAATATCAACACCGATTGCGTATTCTGATTGGGGGTCGTACAATTTTAAATCCACTGACTTCTCCCCTTCTCCTTATAGCCCATTCAAAGCACTGACATAACGGGCTGTTATTAGCTGTGGACGTGTAATTGCACTGCCAACCACCACATATGATGCGCCAGTTTTCATAGCTTTGGCTGCTTCATCCGGCGTCCAAATGCGTCCTTCAGCAACGACAGGAATACTCACCTGAGCACATAATTCTATCAGCAAATCAAAGTCAGGACCTTCTTGCTGCCTACTGTAATCTGTATAGCCGGATAAAGTAGTCCCGATAAAATCCACACCTAAGCTTTCTGCTGCTAGACCTTCCTCTAAGGTGGATACATCCGCCATCACTGCAACACCCATTTCATGTGCATAATCGATTAATGGCTTAACCGTTTCTAAACGGCCTTCACGATTTGTTACATCAAGTGCAACAATGTCCGCTTTAGCCTCCACAATAGCTTTCACTTCTTCAATTGTCGGAGTTATAAAAATAGCTGAACCAGGAATGTCTCTCTTAATAAGCCCAATGACCGGCACTTCAACCGCTTGTTTAATTGCAAGGATATCCGCAACACCATTCGTCCGAATACCAATTGCACCTGAATGAACAGCAGCTTTAGCCATTTTAGCCATAGTATCGCCACCATTCAAGGGTTCGTGCTCAAGTGCCTGACAAGAAACGATCAGACCTTTAGCGGGAAAAATAGTACTCGTGTTATTCATATCTGCTCACTCCCTTTCCATAACTTAACAGTCTATCATTAGTTTTTTGCTTGTGCAATATATGTCAATATTTTATGATTCAGCTCTTCAATGCGGCCCATATCGGAAGAGGCAACTGGCAGCAGCGGCATTCTCGGTTCACCACTATCAAAGCCGCGCAGCTTTAAGATCGCTTTACAAGCCCCATATAAGGAAGGGAATGATAGCAGCTCTACAATAAGCTCGTTCACAATAAACTGCCACTTCTGTGCTTCCTCGCCATTACCATCTACATAACAATGTTCAATTTTCAAAAATAGCTCTGGCATTACGCCATAGGTGCCACCAATTCCACCATCTGCACCGATACTGCGGCCTGCGAGGTATTGCTCATCAGGACCATTCAGCACTAGGAAATCTACATGAGCAGCTTTGCTATGGGTACAGCCGGTATCGTTATCTCACTATTATTCATCCCAATTTATTGGTGGTTTGGGTTTCAATAGCCAACTGGAAAAACTAAAATGACCCTTAAATAGCTATTTTATAAACAATTTTTTTGACTGCTTGTTCCATATCCTCATGCGCAGCGACTAAATGAGTATCTTCTGGAAAACAAATAAGAAAATAGCCTGGTTCTAAGTAACCTTTAAATTTAAGATCCGATGTAACRTCTCCAAAATAAATATCACGTTCCGGATCATATTCCGTTGTATTAGATAAGCAAGACACATTGCTGACTTCTACAT
>NZ_JBFUHJ010000662.1:0-2206 GCF_056402455.1 Paenibacillus sp. P4_A7
TCTATCGTCATAGCACAGTAAGTATTTGGGGTCCATTATCTGTAATCGCAACGGTATGTTCATACTGAACGCATATGGAGTGATCAATTGTTCGGGCAGTCCAGCCGTCACTTTCAACATAAGCGCGCCAACTGCCTAGCGTAAGCATAGGCTCGATAGCAAGAACCATACCCTTCTTCAATCGCACTCCCTGTTCCTTATTACCATAATGAGGGACAGCCGGTTCCTCCCACAAATCTTTTCCCACCGCATGACCAGTAAATTCTTTAACATTCCCGTATCCGAAATGCTTTGCATATGTATCTATCGCATAACCGATATCACCAATCCGATTTCCAACCACTGCCTGTTCAATGCCAAGCATTAAGCTTTGATGACATACCTCCATCAGTTTTTCAATTTCCTGAGAAACGTTTCCTACCGCATAGGTCCATGCCGAGTCCCCGTGGTAACCATTATAAAAAGCACCAATATCAATTGTTACCACATCTCCATCAAGCAAAGGGTTGGAGTCAGGAAAGCCATGACAAATAACATCATTCTTGGCAACACAGATGGAAGCCGTAAAGCCATTATGTCCCTTGAAACTGGGAGTCGCTCCTCGTGAGCGTATCCGCTCCTCAATTAGTTGATCAATCGCTAGTGTTGTTATACCCGGCTTAATTGTTTCTGCTATGAAAGCATGACACTCTGCAACAATACGTCCTGCTTCTCTCATTATCTTKATTTCTTCATCGGATTTCAGAATAATCATTTAACCGTCTCMTATTTGTCTATATTTCTAAGTAGATAATTAAAGCGATTGCGGCATTTGGAACTGMAAAACTTAGTTACTTGAGCTCGTTGATAAGGAATAAACCAACTGTCACATTGTACACACTTTTGCAAATCCAACTGTTTCTTTTCCATCGCCTCAAGTAAACTTATAATCGACTCCATATACATTCGCTTCATTTTATCGGTCTCATCTACAAATTCAGTATGTAATAGGATTTGTTGCTGCTCTTCTTTTTTTCGCTCATTAATTGGCATATCAATAGATAAATTCTCTATCCTTGGAACAATGCTTACTTTCAGTCGAACGGCTTGGTACCGTTCAAAAAGGCTATTAATTCTTTTTACCATCACTACACTAATCTCTTTCTTAAACTGAACGGATTCAGCAAGATCCAATAGCAGTTCTTGCAGTTCTTGTTCCAAGCTCCCCCTCTCTACTTGATGTTTATTAAGTTTATTTATCACAGTTATGAAATAGTTCTCACGGGATAAGGTAGGACTCATTGAAGGGACACTCCTTACTTSTATTAAGAAAATTAAATGGATTGAATCACACAATCCATTTATATCAATAAAACATTAAAAGGTCAAACTTTTATTACATATGGCTTGATCACTGACATCGGATGTCCGGCAAGGACGAGTGTTTCATAAGCGGTACGAACACTCCGTGGGATGACTTCTTGACTTCATTTCGAGAGAAGAAATAAAAAAACGACATCTCTGTCGTTTTGAAGGAAAACTATGGTGGAGAATAGGCGATCGAACCCCTGACCTTATCACTGCTAGTGTTAAGCAATCTCTTTTATTTTCACTTTACATGCTTTTAACTGTTGTTTTTCCTCAATGGTTAGAATGACTTTCCATTCTTCTTTGCACGCAACCGTTCATCTTCGTATTGATATCCAATTGGGCTCCCAAGCACCGTCCTCTCCTTGGTTGCCGATTAGTTCAACCAACTCAATTGGTATCACATCTGCATACTTCATATAATACTGCGATTTGGGAGAGTCAGCGGTAATTTACATTTGCATATCAAAATTAAATTTGATAAAATACCTGACGAACGTTCGTTAGTGTCGAGGTGATTCTATTGAAAAGTAAAGAGATTAAAGACGTCGCTTTAAAATTTTTCACAATTCATGGGTATGAGGGAGCTTCTCTGTCTCAAATTGCCGAGAATGTCGGTATGAAAAAACAGTCTCTTTATGCTCATTTCAAAGGGAAAGATGATCTGTTTCTACAAGTTTTACAAGATGCCAAAGAGGCAGAAATCTCCTCGAAACTAGAATATTTGAGTAAAGTGGATACCCAAAATCCCAAAGCAGATTTATTTGGATATCTGCAATTAGTCATTGATTTGTTTCAAAAGAGCGAGCAGTTAAAGTTTTGGCTGCGTATGTCTTTTTTCCCACCACTCCATCCGGCA
>NZ_JBFUHJ010000663.1:0-2199 GCF_056402455.1 Paenibacillus sp. P4_A7
ATTCTAATATATGTCTCAATTGTAACAATACCTTTCTTAGAAAAACACCTAAATGGACTAAGGCAAGTATGTCAGAAGTAAACACTATTTTTAATAGGTATCTGTTATTTATCTCGCCTTCAATACTAATGATTACATTGTTAATTGCATTTTTTCCTAATACTGGTCTTGGTAGAATTCTATATTTGCCAGCTGTATTTGTTGTAAACAGTACAATATGCATTTTCGGTTTAAGTCTAACTAGAAAATTGAATCGAATTACTTACCTTGTTGTATGGGGAATAATTACTCTAGTAACATTAGTATTTACAGTTATATTTTATCCTCAAGAGTCTGATGCTCATGTTATTAAACAAGTCTGGGATGCTGTTGTAACTTAAGAAGCACAACAATTATCAATCATCTTATGTTTTTTACATACACATTGATGAGGAGATTACTCTTGTTATTAAGCTATACGGGCAGGTGAATGCAGCAAGGAGAAGAATTAGAAGTATCGAAATTAATAGTGAGGTGAGATGGAAATGGTACATCAAATGGGGTTGTATGGAGAGTATTTTAGTTCAATAAAAGTAGGAAAGAAAATGGTTGAAGTACGTTTGAATGATGATAAGAGAAGAAAAATAAAAGTCGGCGACACAATTGAATTTATCAAAGCCCCTAAAAATAATGAAACATTAAGGGCTCAGGTAGCTGAGTTAAGAAAATACGATACATTTAAAGAAATGTATGAAGATATTCCGTTTAAAGACTTCGATTGCGAAGGCTGGACGATGGAAGAAATGATTAAGGGTACATACGAAATTTACACACCAGAACAAGAAAAACAATGGGGGACATTAGCTATAACAATAAGATACTAACCCCTGTCTGGATACGTGGCATTCATCCGTGGCTTGAAGGACATGATGAACCCTTATACCAAATAGATTCAATTAAACAGATTTTATCGTTATTACCATCCTGAACCGTGTGTCTTAACCATTGTGTTATGATTAATATAAACTAAGCGAGAGGGGTAACCAAATGATTCCAGAAACCAGAGAGGCAGCACAAATAAAAACAGTTAGTTGTATTGAACTTCCAGTGAAAGACATGCAACGAGCAGTAAATTTTTATGTTTTTCAATTGGGTTTTTACTTGGATACTTCTAAAAATCGTCTTCCTATTGAACCAGGTAACACGGAGGTATTTATTTACCCCGCATCAGGGGCAAATATCATGTTGACACAAACTGATGGAGAAGAACGGTTAACATTTACTCATCAAGGAAGGCCAAATCATGTTCTCATATTAGAAGTAAATGAAGACATTGAAAAATATTACAAAAAATTGACTGAAGCCGGGGTGAGAATAAGCCCCATCAAAGACAGCGGTGGAAGTGGCAAATCTTTCGATGTATACGACCCGGATGGAAATCTAATTAAGCTATGGTTCGGATATCCTGTTTAGCTTGATCAAAGTTTCAGCTAACGGGTAACTTTAGTTTAACAATGAAGTGCAATTTGCAGCGGCAGCTGCTCCGTGTTGTTTATTAAGCTAAAGAGCAGTAATCTTCAAATAATATTGTGAGGTGGAGTCTGTTGGCGTGGACATCAATTAGAGATTTTCTTAAAATACCTTGTAATCTTACTGGGAAGAATATTAACATCGCAATTATTGACGGTCGATTTCCTCCTCATCCTGACATTTCCTCCGATACAGGACGCAGAACTTTCTTAGTAAAAACAACAGAAGTCAGCCCTGTACCAACCTTAATGGCCGCAAATATGGAAAAGGAACATTGGAATAAAGGTTTGCATGGGCTTTGGACCGCTGCAGCTGCTGCCGGTTCAGGTAATCTTTCCGATGGTTATTATTCCGGCGCTGCACCAGAAGCAAATTTATACCTACTTGAGACTGGTGGATTTAATACCCCAGAGGAAATAGAATCAAAGATTGGAGGAGCATTAATTTGGCTAAGAGAAAATTGGCGAAAATACAATATTCGAGGAGTAGTGTTGACCGTTGCTTCCTCTCGAGATACCGGATTGCTCCCCTGGCAAGCAGACCCTGTGCGAATACTATGTGAAGAGTTAGTTAGTGATGGACTTCTGGTGGTGTCAGCAGTAGGAAATACGTCTGAATTAACTTGTAATGGACCAGCGTCATCCCCGTCTGTTTTATCCGTCGGAGGAGTCGTTGTTCCACATGATGGAC
>NZ_JBFUHJ010000664.1:0-2199 GCF_056402455.1 Paenibacillus sp. P4_A7
ACAGGTAAGCTTGAAGCTTTGCCGGATTCATTTGTACAAGTTAATAAAAGTGGCTCATTGGATTACAGTCTATACGGTGATTATTTTTCTTATGTTACATTTGATTCTGAAAGCCTAGTGTTATCTCGTTTTAATCTCAATACGAGAAAAGAGGATAAAGCATATGTTTCTGTAAATGCGCAACAGATGGGGGCAACAGTAATAAAGACTGCTAGAGTTGAATCCAATAAGGTATACGCCATCCTCCAAAAAGATGATATTCCAATGGCAGCGGTACTTGATATAACAGATGGAGAACTGCTGTACACAGGAGAAGTAACAAATGACGGACCCGTGTCTAAATTGGACCAAGGGATGAAACAAGTGAGATTAAATAATCTATATATCAAATATAAAGATTAAAATACGCAAAACCCACCTGATGATTAATAGCCTTAGAAAGTATATGCAGCCATTTAAACCCACGATAATCGCGGGTTTTTTTTTATGGAGCAAGTTCATTGGAAGTTTAGATTAGAAACAAATAAAAATAAAAGCAAAGTTTAGAATTCATACCAAATAAGATGGAGAAGATAAAGATCACATAGAAAGGAAGTTGATAAGTATGTTAAAAAAAGTCGTTTGTTTTTTACTGATCGGGACATTAATTCTCCTGATGTATATGAGTGACAAAATGTGGGCCCGAGAAATAGAAGACGAAACGCTATATACGATCATTAAAGAACTACAAAACGGCGGCTATATATTGTACATGAGGCATGGTGAGGCGACCATTGGTCAAGATCAGGCTGATGTTGATTTCGAGGATTGCAGCACACAAAGAAATTTGAGTGAAACCGGGATCAAACAGGCCGAAATGATGGGAGTTATTATTAAAAAGAATGATATTCCGCTGCAGTACCCTGTAATAGCGAGTCCGTATTGCCGTACGCGTGAAACAGCAGAAATCGCATTTGGAAAACAAAATGTCGAAGTAAATCCTTATTTAGCCAATATAAATCATTTATTTAGTGAACATATATCGAACGAAGAATTAGATGATATATTGGATAATATCACAAAAAACCTTGAAACCAAGCCGCCAAATGGAAAGAATACGGTTATTGTAGGTCACACTTTCCCTAAAGATGAAGCACTTGGCGATATCCCTTACATGGGAACCGTAGTCATCAAACCAAACGGAGAAGGTCAGGGTTATGAAATAATCAAAAAGATTAATCTTAATGATTTTAATAGTGAACATTAACTGTATGTGCAAAGAGTGTGAATGACGTTTGACAAAAGAATACTTCACGACTATTATTATACCTATAGGGGTATAAGTATGGGGGGGCGAGCGATTAATCTGAAATGATCATACGTACAACTGAGATTGTCTCCAGATGTGAAAATACTAATCATATCTGAGGAAGGAGTGCATCATGGGTTTGGATCTTAATTGGATTTTAACGTTATTTGCAATAGGCTTCATTGGATCTTTTATATCAGGAATGGTTGGTATTGGAGGCTCCATAATTAAGTATCCGATGCTGCTGTATATTCCACCAGCGCTAGGATTTGCAGCTTTTTCAGCGCAAGAGGTATCAGCAATTAGTGCGGTACAAGTTTTCTTTGCTACTTTGGCAGGTATGTTTGCTTATCGCAAAGGCAAAACGATCAACAAAAAACTGGTTCTATATATGGGTATCCCCATTGTAGTGGGCAGCTTTATCGGTGGATATGGCTCGAAATTTCTACCAGATTCCGCAATCAATTTCACATATGCGGTTATGGCTCTCGTTGCGGCTATTATGATGTTTCTACCTAAGAAAGAGGTGGAAAGTGATGATTATTCTAAAGTTCAATTTAATGGAAGTATTGCAGCAATCTCCGCACTAATTGTAGGTGGGTTATCCGGAATTGTAGGTGCGGCAGGTGCTTTTATTACGATTCCAATTATGTTAGTTGTTCTTAAGATACCTACACGTGTTGCCATTGCTTCTTCCTTGGCAATTACATTCATATCTTCAATTGGATCAACTTCTGGGAAACTAGTGGGCGGACATATGCTAGTCATACCATCAATCGTTATGGTCGTAGCCAGTGTCATTGCAGCACCAATAGGCGCAAAATTGGGGCAGAAGGTTAATATTAAAATATTGCAATGGATATTAGCTGTTCTGATTACTTTAACGGTTATCAAGATTTGGGCAGATATTA
>NZ_JBFUHJ010000665.1:0-2184 GCF_056402455.1 Paenibacillus sp. P4_A7
GTATTAGTTATCGATGAGATTGGATTTATGCAAATGTTATCCACTCCATTTCAACAATTGATTTCCAAAATAATTTCTGAAAATAATCAAATTGTTCTGGGTACAATTCCAGTAGATAGTCATCCGAAATAGACAAAATTAAAAAGCTTCCTGGAGTAGAAATCATCATGCTCGATGAAGATAATCGTGATTTCTTAACAGATGTTGTAGTTGAAAAAATATTACATGTAGTGCACTCATAGCTAAATGAATATCTATTACCTACACAACCACGTAAGGAAGACTAATGTGAAATGAGAAGGGGGAAATGGGTTATGCAATCGAATGAGGAAATCAAAGTGGAGGAAAGACTGGAGGACATAACAGGCATCACGTGTATGTATATTCCGGTGAGTAATGTTTACGAGTCTGCTAAATGGTATCAAAAAAATTTAGGGTGTCAAAACACAAATCCCAACAATCCAGTTAAACCTGGGATGGAAATAGCTATCTTGAGATTTCCCGATCAAAATGGAAATTTCGATGAAGCCGGTCTTAGGAGTGTGGTACCAGCTCTATTTCTGGGTACTGCAACGGAAGCAGCCGGGAGTTACGGTTATACGTATGGCGATGGTTATCGACAACCCGTAGCTTGTTTCATTAATCCTCGTATTCAAGAAATGTACGATCGTTTCAAGAAAAACGGAGTGAACATCGTAACCGAAATTCCGGAAAACAGACCTTGTGGACCAAACTTTAGATTTTGTGATCCAGATGGGAATCTATTGGAAATATGGCAACCGTAATCTTATAACTAACGAAGAACAAAAGCTGAATACAATTACTACATGGAGCTGCCGCTTAATGATGCTGGCAGATCCATTAAGCCTTTGGGTTTAAGGCGAAGACAATCTTGATTAAAATAATCCATATTAGGGAGTGTCTACTATGTCAGAGATTATTATCGATGGTTCTTCTTTCGTCTTGTTAGTCAAAAGTTTGGAACAAACCGTTCAGTTTTATTCCGATTTAGGCTTCAATTATGAAGTGATCGGTGACAAAGTACTTCACCACCATGTTTCGAGAGGTAAACTGACTCTCATTCTTGTTGAAGCTAAACAAGAAGATGAGGTGAAACCAATCAGTTCCAGATACGAGGAACAATATTTTGATGTATATTGTTATACGAATGCAGTTGATTTGATAGCTCAAGAAATTATGGGAAAAAATATAACCATCGTTAGAGAGCCGAATTACACAAATCATTGGAGCGAGTTTGCATTCCGTGATCTTAACGGCTATCAAATTACAGTCGGTGGAGGCATTGTAAATAAAGAACTTATTTCGGGATAATGACTCGGGGGTTAAAACTAACGGGTAGTATAGCGGAAAATTAGCATTCCTTATTTGGGATATTTCATTATAATGTGTGTGGCATTCAAATGTGAAAATGAGGGGGCTTAGCAACTATGAAAATTCCTCAACTTGCTTATGATGGCGAATCGATTGACACGATATGGGATAATCATGAGTTATCGATCGACTGGTTTGAAAGATATCTAGGACTGATACCGAGCGTGAGAGCCGACAAGGAACACTTTCGATTTGACTCAAACAGTCAAAGCGAAATGATGACTTTTTATACTGACATGTTCAACTTACACTCGATTATCACATCCAAACGACTTGTGCATCTATTTGCGGAGCGAGGCATTGACCCCAATATTCGTAGGTGTTTTTACACGAAACATTTGAACAAAGAACATACATATCTAAAGCAGAATAACGTGCGCGTTTCTGAAATATACGATGGGCCGATGAATCGACGATACTTTGATTTTTGGGCGACTGCTGAAGGAACAAGACTGACCGCAATTGAAGCACCTGAACTCTCCGATGATGCTCCAAGGTACACTAGCGGTTTTATTCGGATTGGCGTATCCGACCTGGACGCCTCGGTTCGCTGGTACCAGGAGTTCTTGGGACTTAGTTATGTGGACGAGCATACACAAGGGGATTGGGTTGAAATGACTACACTGTGTGTAGAAAATGTGAATGGTCAAAGAGTTACGCCGATTAGCAAAAAGTATTCCATTTACTTAGAAAAGGTCTCCTCAGAAAACGTCAACGGTCGTGTTGACGGGCCCGTAAGATCATATTTTCTAATCGAAGACAGGGAACAATTCAATCAATATCATGCAGCCC
>NZ_JBFUHJ010000666.1:0-2183 GCF_056402455.1 Paenibacillus sp. P4_A7
TCGTATATAACTTAATTCCTCTTTCCTTGGCTACCTTTGCTTCGCTGCTAAAGTATTGGCCAGGTCCTTCGAAGGAGATCGTGTAATCTACGCATACGTTTGTAACATGCTCATGCTTGATCTGCTCGAACATTTCGAACGTAACAAGCAAAGTAATATCGTCTGGTAAATTTCTTATCAGTTTCAGACGATCTTCCTCAGGCGCCCATCCCCAGTTGTAAGTCCAGAACACGATATCCGCCTCTTGATTATGCTTATGGACGACCTTCTTCAATAGGTTCAGCCATTGCGGATAGTCATTGCATGGCCACCAGCCGGGGCTCGGCTTTGTCTGAGGCTGGTCTGCAGGCCATTCCAGCCTGAGAACGCCTGTCGTATTCGGATCTTTACTCGGGAATTCACAGGACTCGCCCACGAGTATGACACCTTTGAAGCGCGGGCAAGCTTCGAAAATCTTACCGTAAACACGATCATAATATTGTTCCGCATCAAGCTCATCTGGATGCTTCCGTGAGATTAAATAGCTATATACATAGACATCAAGACCGTATAATGCCGCTCGATCAACAAGGTAATTAAAATCCTGATAGCCTTCCGTTGTTTTATCTACATCCTTAACAAATAATAGGATCGCATCAATGCCTGCGTGAGCCATAGCATTCAGATGGGCATCGGGATATCTGTCAAGCCCCCAGCCCGAATGCGCCAGCCGCGGCGAGAAGATCGGTTCCCTCACTACGTCCTGAGTAGAAAGGAAGGGCGCTTCTCGTAAGTTCATCAAGTCCTCGAGGAAATAGCTTCCCTGACCTACTCCGCGCTCGTCATTGCCGCATACGATTATGCGCTTGTCGGTAACTACAACACGGTAGCTTCGAGCCTTACTTAAAAGCTGTCCAACAGCGGGAAGCTCTCCTTTGGTCGCGAGGACAATCGTCTTTTCCATCGACTGCGAGTAATCCAAGACGTTCTTCACAATAAGAAGTCTCACCGAGATGTTCATGCTCACTAGCAAATAATCTTGTAGGTCTTTAGCCACATTCATCACCAAAGGAGTTGCTTCTTCACTAATCGCAATGCTCCAGTCTTGATCGATCACAACTTCATTCTCTCGAGTGATCGCTTCGAGATCCCACCGATTGGGCTGATGAACAACCTCCAACCGCTTGCGAAACTCATATTTCTTTTCAGCCATCTCATTGGATCCTCCTATGGTTAGTCAGATTAATTCCCGCTCCTTAATTCAGCAGCAAGCTTTGGAATAAAGACGTTAGCCGATCAGTGCTTTCTCATACTCAATCGCAATCATCTGATGGCAATCAATAACAGGTACTTGATAGTGAACGGACGACCCATCCTGCACGAAAGGAATGTCCTCTAGCTGCGATACCGCATATACCCGACGAACAGTTTCAGGCAATTGAAGCTTGACGTCAATCTGATAAATCGGCGTTATGTCTTCGATCACTTCTTTKTTCACTCCCCTCTTAACCGGGAAAGCATAGAGAAGATGATTAATATAACGTGATTCGTTTTTCTGATACTGGAGCGTTACAACACCTTGAGATGGCAAATTGGTGGATAGAGTTTTATTGACGCCCAGCAATCTTTCGAGCGCATACAGCACCGTTTCCTTCACGAACAAACTGCCGWTTTCCGCATAATCTTCAAACGCGTCCCAAGCCAAGTAAATGCCATTGCTGCTCTCCACCATGCCAGGCCCCGCATTATTGCGGCTGTTCGGCGTATGAGAGAAATAATATGCATGCAAGCTGCGGTTAAAATATGGATCTTCCCGATTTCCCAGCTCTATGCCACCGTTTAATCCAACCTTCTGCCCTTGTGAATAAAAGACAAACGATCCTTCTCCAAAACTAGGCAGTGGATCACGAGGCTTATAGAAGTCTGGCTTATATGAATTGGCCTCCACCCACTCGACTCCCAGATCAAGCGCAAATGCGTCGCCTGCTGGATTTAGTCCCGATTCACCTGTTGCAAATACCTTGCCGCCATCATCCAAATATCGTTTCAACTTAACGCCGAGTGAGTCTGAAATTCTCACCTTGTCTGGCAAAATAATAACTTTGTAGAGCTGGAAATCAGATTCCGTATCGATAATATTAAAAAGAAAATTGCCTTCCTGCAAAATACGGTATGCGCCTGTATCCGACTGCCCCATCCTATGC
>NZ_JBFUHJ010000667.1:0-2181 GCF_056402455.1 Paenibacillus sp. P4_A7
GCCTAATACGCGCTGCCAGAGCCGACAGGATGGGAAATCTGAATTACAACAAAACTGCCCGCAATTTCAATCCGATTATGGCGACTGCAGGCAGAGTAACAATCGCGGAGGTCGAACAGCTGGTAGCTGTCGGTGATCTTGATGCGGAATCGATACATACGCCAGGTATATATGTGAATCAATTGATCGTAGGCGTGCAAGAGAAACGTATAGAACGGCTAACAACGTTRTAACTATTTAAGCTAGAAAGGAGAAAAAAACATGAATGAGCTAATGTCCATTAGGGAACGAATTGCGAGGCGCGCAGAGAAGGAAATAAAGAGTGGTTACTATGTAAATCTTGGAATAGGTATTCCCACTCTTGTCGCGAATTATATTTCAAGCGATAAACAGGTTGTGCTTCAATCTGAGAATGGCCTGCTTGGCATAGGTCCGTTTCCCACCCCGGATCTCGTCGATCCAGACCTGATTAACGCCGGTAAAGAAACAGTCACCGCCATATCGGGAGCATCCTATTTCAGCAGTTCGGATTCATTCGCTATGATTCGCGGAGGTCATATCGATCTAGCAATTTTGGGTGGAATGGAAGTATCTCAATCCGGAGATTTGGCCAACTGGATGATTCCCGGAAAAATGGTTAAGGGTATGGGCGGTGCTATGGACCTCGTGCATGGAGCGAAAAGGATCGTTGTTATTATGGACCATGTCAACAAAGTAGGACAACCGAAATTATTAAATTCTTGCAGCTTACCATTGACCGGCAAACAAGTCGTACACCGAATCATTACGGATCGGGYCGTTATCGATATCACTCCAGTGGGGATGCTTCTCGTGGAAGTAGCTATAGGGTATACGATAGAGGATATCCAATTGGCAACAGAGCCTCCGCTGATCTTGTCCGATAATATTCAAATGGATGCCTACTAAGCCATTGAAATGAGGGGATAATTAAGCATGTTCACCGATCGCGTTGTCATCGTTACGGGTGCTGCACAGGGAATCGGATTTCATATCGCCGAAGGCTTCGCGCGGCAAGGCGCTACTGTAGTTTTGTCGGATCGCAATGGTCTACTAYTTACTGAGGCCGTTCAAAAGCTTGTTCACACAGGGGGCAAGGTAGCTGCGATTCAAGCGGATGTAACAATAGAGAAGGATATCATCCATCTAATCGCACAAACCGTTGGTTTGTTTGGTCGCTTGGATATTCTCGTCAATAATGCGGGTTTACAGCATGTTGCCCCTATTGAGGAGTTCCCCACAGAAAAATTTGAATTTATGCTTAAAGTCATGCTGACTGCGCCCTTCATAGCTATCAAACATTCCTTACCTATAATGAAACAACAAAATTACGGTAGAATACTCAATATCGCATCCATTAATGGACTGGTGGGATTTGCAGGTAAGGCAGCATATAACAGCGCTAAACATGGTGTAATTGGCTTAACAAAAGTCGCCGCATTAGAAGCCGCTCCTTTTGGTATTACGGTGAACGCACTCTGCCCGGGATATGTGGACACACCATTGGTACGCGGTCAGCTGCAAGACTTAGCCAAAACTCGAAGCGTTCCCTTGGAAAAGGTATTAGAAGAAATCATCTTTCCACTCGTTCCACAACAACGGCTGCTTGATGTTAGTGAAATCGCTGACTACGCCCTGTTTCTAGCAAGCGATAAAGCTAGGGGAGTTACAGGTCAAGCCGTTGTTCTCGATGGAGGTTATACGACTCAATGAACTGTGACCCACAAGAAGGACACTTATTAAAAAAGTGCTCCACTTATGGGTCATAGTTCAATTCGTAAGGCTCCTTATCAAGTTAATCCTAGCATTGATACTCCAACAACTTGTGCTGTCGTGGGTCGTTAATAATTGAGTTGCCTTCGTCGACTCCCCATATAATATAGCTATTGAACCATTGCCTACTTTGTCTTTCCATAAGATTGCAATTCCCTTCATAACGACACCTCCAAGGAAGATTTACATAATTAAATCGATGATTTCACAAAGCTTTACGCGAATAAATTCATTTACATAGGGTCCGGGATGAATAGAGTCATCAAATAGAAATTCATAGTCTAGCAACCCCGATAACACACAATCTCGGAAGTATTGTTCAAAATCGACAAACCCACAACCATACCTCGCTGCAAATTCCTTAATCGCTCCATAATATTCGTCATAAGC
>NZ_JBFUHJ010000668.1:0-2180 GCF_056402455.1 Paenibacillus sp. P4_A7
GCTACACGTAGTCTACTCATTAATTTCAATTTTTGAACCTAAATGAGTCTTTTTGCAGGGTTTCCTCAGAAAGTGGCTATCTAATCTCAGAAACTGAAACTAATACGAGGCTTATTGAGTTTAAGTCTAAATTAATTTCAGGAACTGAACCTAATTTAGTCTTAGGTAGGGGTTAATTGTACCAAATGCGGAGTAGAAACTTTGAGGAGTAGTTGTCGCAGGCGATTTAAGAGGTTCGTTCTCATTATTATTAATAAATCGGAGGTGTCCAGATGACCGAACTAACCCAAATGACAGCCAGCGCGCAAAAGCTGGAAGCTTGGTTAAGGCAGCAGGCAGATCCAGAAAAGGCTGAGCCTATGAAAGCGTATCTACGCAATCAATTTGAATTTTTAGGAATCAAGTCGCCAGAGCGAACACAGCTTTTGCGTGAGTTCTGGAAGCAAAACGAAGTGCCGAAGGGCGAGGAGCTGCTTTTAACCGCTGCTCAGCTGTGGGAACTGCCGGAACGTGAATACCATTATGCGGCGATGGCTTTGCTTGAGAAATATAAAAAGCATGCGGAACCAGCATATATTGATATGCTGGAGGGAATGGTGACAACTAACTCCTGGTGGGATACGGTCGATTTTTTGGCACCTCATCTGATCGGGTATCACTTCTCCAAATATCCAGCGCTTATTCCTGTCTATACAGAACGCTGGGTCCATTCAGATAACCTATGGCTTCGTCGTTCGGCTATTCTATATCAGCTCAAATATAAACAAAGCACCGATACGGATCGTTTGTTTCATTTCATTCGAATTTTAAAGGATGACAACGATTTTTTTATTCGCAAGGCAATAGGCTGGTCACTCAGAGAGTATGCCAAAACCGATCCAACCGTTGTGCAGCAATTTGTAGCAGAAACAGCTCTATCGCCTCTAAGCAGGAAAGAAGCGATGAAGCATCTGACAGGTTAGATTTCTTTTTTATTGAAATAGATGAGCCCGCCTGCAAAAAATACAATAAAGCTTCCTACTATCGTAATAAATAAGCTCTCAAGCGGCAGCGTGAGCGCGCCAAACTTCTCTGTACTGAATGCAAGCATGACTAAAGCCGGCTGAGCCCACGGATAAAAGGGACCATATGTCACAGAATTGATGACCAGCATATTTGGAACGGTCAGCCCCACATTGATCGCAAGCGGCGCCGCGAAGCTGCTCCAGCTGATGGATGCCCACAACTGCAGGGCAGCGAGCGGCAAGCATGCGATCCAGCCGCCGATAGCGCTAGTAAGCAGTGTTTCCCATGACACCTCTGTTATCCCTTGATAGGCGGAAGCTAGCAGTACAGCTCCAACGAATAATAGCTGCGTGACCGCAAGCAGCATGGCAACCCATGAGAATTTGGCTAAATACAACGCGGTTCGAGAGATAGGCAGCGTAAGCAGCTGCTTCCAGCCTCCTCCGCTATGTTCATAGCGGCATATGAATGCTGAGAAAATACCGGTTAATATAGGCAGGAACAGCATGGCATGAAAGGAACCCATCGAAGATAGCAAGATGATATATTGCATATCCTCTTGTCCAGGCTGAAAGGAAATCATCATACCGAGCAGCATCGCCAGCAAAGGACTGATTGGGACGAGCAGCCAGATGAATGATTTGGAAAGCTTCAGTCGTTCCGAGGCAAGCACTCTAAAAAATGTTCCCATCTTAGCTCACATCCTTTCGCTCGAAGTGAAGCGTACCAAGCAGCAGAATGACGGCTCCGAATAGTAGACCGCCTCCAATGAACCATTTCGGGTCAGAGCCGAGATAGGCCAAAGCTGGCCAACTAATAGGAATCCATTCCGTCAAGGATTGCGAGAACATAGAAGTTAGTGCAATAATGACCCCTAGCGTAATTGGTAGGGCTTGATTTTTGAAGGTCAAACATAGCCATAATGATAAAGCTAGCACTGGCAAAGAAGCGGCAAACGGATAAAAGCTGAGTCGCAATAGATCACCAAGCGGAAAATCCGATCCGAACTTCAATGAGAGTCCAAGAACCAATGTGCCAACTGTCAGAAGCACGCAGGAAAAGGTGAGCAAAAGRACGCTAAGCGCAAACTTAGCACCAAATACAGCGGTTCTCGAGATAGGCAGCGCAAGCAGAAGCTTCCATGAGCTAGTTTGATGCTCTACATTTGCAAGCAG
>NZ_JBFUHJ010000669.1:0-2177 GCF_056402455.1 Paenibacillus sp. P4_A7
ACATTCCACTGCCTATCATAGCTGTAGAGGCTTCACGTTTGAAAATAAATGGGTTCCTGAGATAGTTGCTCAAGCTGAAAACATTGTTCTGCCAATGCCGTTCCAATCAGAAGAAGAGCGTATGAATCATTATACGGCAACAAAAGATGAACTACCTAAAGATTATGCACGTACCGAAGGAACATCTTTTGCCGGACCAATCATTTTAGGAACCGCAGCTTGTATCTGGGAAGCTCATCCAGACTGGTCAGCATTTCAAGTAAAATCAGTGATAACAAATAGTGGCCTATTTCATCCTGCTTGGATAGAGTTGCACTCTGGTTTAGTCGACGTTTCAGCGGCGATAAATTCAGCTCCCGAACCAAAACCACAGTATACGGAATCCCCATACTTTCGCTGGAACAGTTGGAAACAAAAAACTGTTGAAGAACGGTTAGAGACGATAAATGGTCATGATGAAGAATTGGTAACGGAGGCATTGCTATCTTTTTTTTCAGAGAATATTCCTGAGGAATTAGTTGAATTTGTTCAAGAATTATTACGACATTCTTCATATCGTATCCGTACAACAGCAATTATTCTGTTGTCTTCCAGTCCTCAACACGTAGAAATTAGTAAAATGCGTCAGTTACTAATGGATTCAAACCGTTACGTAAGGATGGGAGCTATATACACACTGAGTAAATGTCCAGAATTGTGGGAACAGATATCTGATGACTTAATAGCACTCTTTTCTGATATAGATTCAGATATTGTATATAGTGCCCTTAATCTTGCGTCAAAAATTAAGAGTAGTAGCTTCGAAAAACCAATCATTTCAGCTCTAAAGAGTGATGCTATAAATAAAAAAGTTGCTATCTTCGGAGCACGCTTGGGGGTGCTTGAGGAAATTACAGGTATTCGATTCTCCTCAAGTCTTGAATGGCAGGAAGGAATGTGCTGGTACTCCGAACAAAGCACTCAAATTAGGCTCAGTATTGCACAAAAGTGGTTAGATTGGTTGGAAACAAGCAAACGATAATAATATGGTCAAATGCTGAACAACTTCCCGCATTCTTCCTACCCTACTAAAAGAATATACTCATGTGTAACACTTTCTCTTGAATGGTCATTCAATACGAGAAAAAGAATATAATGATCGTTTATTTCAGTGAATCTGAAGCAGTTCGGCCATTCGATGATCAGCTAAAGAAAGCCATTCAAAACTTATAATTTTCGACCTTGCTCACTAAGTGTAAGTAACCAAAACTATTTTGTAGAAGGGAATATGAAGAACATTTGAGTTGTAGTCTAAAAGCCTATATGGGGGGATTATTTTGATTTATGATAGCTCAAATAAAACAATTACTACTAATAGGTTATTGCTAAGACTGTTTCAAACATTAGATGCATCAGAGGTTACTAGACTTTGTGATAATTATAACATTTACAAAAACACTCTATATCTACCATATCCCTATTCCATAGAGGATGCTTTATCTTGGATTGAGAATCATCTTGATAATTTTAATAATAATAGGTCATATGAATTTGCAATTACAGACAAAGATACAGGAAATTTATATGGAGCAATAGCATTATCTAACAATCAAAAATTTAATAATGGTGAAATTGCTTATTGGATTGGAGAAGAATTTTGGGGAAATGGTTATGCCACAGAGGCTGGAGAAGCTATACTCGAATTTGCCTTTCTTGAAAAGCAATATCATAAAGTATATGCTCGTCATTTTAAGTCGAATTCAGCTTCTGGAAGAGTTATACAGAAAATAGGCATGAGCAAAGAAGGTGTCTTAAGAGATCATGTCATGAAGAAAAACCAATATGAAGATCTTATTTATTATGGAATTATTAATGAATAAATCCAAAGGAGAAACGTGTAAACAATAATGCTGATTTGTTCAACTAACAGGACGCCTTTTGAAGTACATAGTGAATTTCGTTGATGAAAGGTAGGGAAACAATAGATTTATCAGGTAGTTTGGTCTAGACTTTTCGATTAAATTACAAGGGGCTGATAATTATTAATAGAAAGAAGAAAATCTCCAAGGAGTACATGAGTGATTTTTTAACTCTTAGAAAAATAGTTAATGAATTTGACCCACTTGGACTAATTAGCATGGGAGCTCCTGATGATGAACATGATAATCTGACACAAAAACTCATACGTAGGTTATACG
>NZ_JBFUHJ010000670.1:0-2164 GCF_056402455.1 Paenibacillus sp. P4_A7
ACGACCCTATCTAGACGATTTTAAGTCTGTAGTCTGACATCAGGTTGAAGTATAGCTCAAGCTGACACATCAATTTAGTTGAAGTCTAAAAACGAAGGATTGGCAAGGCTTTTCAGTACGGCAGGACCATTTAACGTGATAATAACAGTTGTTCTTTGGGTAAATTCCCTCTTTACGTTGTTAATCCGCGTTTTGCTGGTGGGACCCCTAATTGATCAGAAAGATTAAAGGAGCCAACTAAATGATGAAACAAATACCAAGCACGAAATTTCCTAGTCTAGAGTACACACCCGGCGAATCTCTTTGGATAGATAACCTAATGCCTGATAACAAGATCCCGGTTTATTTTAATGTGTCGGAAAAAATTACACAAAATGAGAGCGATATCGCTCGTGTTTCCCATGCACTAGATCACATGGATGAGTTGGTAAACAAGGCTCGGGCGCATCTAAGAGATATTATTCAAAATACAAAAGACCCTAGTCATAAGTTGCTTCATGATTTCTTTGCTTTTCATCTTTTAGAAATGGATGATGAAAGCTTAAAAGTAATGTTTGGGATGGAGCAACCTGGAACATTAAGTGAACCGGAGATGGTTGACCTACTTATGCTAAAAAGCTTGGGAAGCAGCTTGGGCGAAGGTTGGTTGGGAAGTAACTTTGAAAAAGAACTAAAAAATCAGATATTCATTATGGATTTTACTTTTGACCCAGAGTATACGGATCAGTTGGTTGTTGTCTATTTGGATGCGAACTATAACATACTGACTATAAGCCATGAAAGTTAAGATCAAGAATCTAAGAGTAATGGAAGAAGGTTTAGCGTTGTGATAAAAATATTAAGCATAGTTTTGTTGGAAGATGATTTATTCGAAAAACTTGTTTGTAAGATGGAAAATGTTTTTGGCATTCGTTTACMTTACGAAAACAAAAAAGGTCGTTTAATTGCTGAAGGTGACACGGTTACTTATAAAGTCATACTTGTAGATAGAGTAGACGGCCTTAGTGATTTGTTGTGTGATGAACATCACACTTTAGATATTCGTATCGATATGGATGAATCCTTCAACTATGAAAAATATGAAGAAGATGTAGTAACAAAATTGAAAAATGGTGAAATCAGATGGAAATATGGTATTTGGACTAAAACGAAAGACAATGAGGAATATCGTAAAATTTATCCTTAATATGCAAAATGATGATATTATAATGATGATAGTTGATTTAAGATAAATTTGGATAATAGGTGGTAAATCTTACAAACGAAAAGAGGCAGAGTGATGGAAAAAGACACTTTAGCGCAACTTATTATTTGGCATCAAGAAGATGAACATGAAAAAATAGTAGATAGAATTATGGAAATTCCCCAATCAGACAGAGATTATGATACGGTCAGTTTATTGGCAAGAGCTTTGAATAATTTGGAACGTTACGATGAAGCACTTCAACAGCTTTTGGCTATTGCAAAACTTGGTGAGAATGACCCACTTTGGCATTTTCGCGTGGGCTACTCCTACTATTATCTTGAACAATATGAGGAAGCATTAAGAGAATTTGAAATTACAGATAAGCTAGATCCAGATGATAGAGATACTTTGACATTATTAGATTGGAGTCGAAGTAAAGTAAATGTTACAGACAAAATTAAACCATTTGTGCTAAGAGTGCATGATAATGGTAGTGGCTCATTTGAATATTTAAAAGATATGTATATTGATGGATATTTCCCTAATTTTCTTGTGGATAAAGTCAAAGCTGAACTAATTAAAGTTGTTGAATTTTTGGAACAAGGAAATCAAGATATCGAAGAAATTCAATCAAAGCTTGATTTCGCCATCCATGCAATCAATGATCTTGCAGAAGAATTTGACGAGAATGACAGCGAAATTGAAACAGTTGCGAGAGAATCAATTGCACAAACTGTTGAAGATATTTTAGCCTTTTTTGGTATCGAAATAGATACAGAAGAAGCCATTCGTGAACGTGATTGGTAGTTTCTTTGTTCAAATGCTGGTAACATGGTCGATTGCGACGCTTACTTCCCATTTTCGAGGTGTATTCTCACGAAAAGCAAACTACATTAATATACGAGAAAGATGAATCGAATTCATCTTTCTTTGTCTTTTTTCCTTAGGAATACAATCAATTAAAATGTCCTGTTTACC
>NZ_JBFUHJ010000671.1:0-2159 GCF_056402455.1 Paenibacillus sp. P4_A7
AAAAGAATAGTTCGCTGTAAATCAAAAGTATAATTTTGTTTCCCCAAAGATAGCTGATAAACGATGCACAAGCAATAACTGGTCCAAACGGTACAACAACGTTCTGGCTACTTCTACGAGTCACTATGAGATATATGCCCATCAACGTTCCAATTAGGCTAAATACGATAAAAGACAACAGAGTTAGTTTAATGCCAAGTATAATACCAGTCAGAAGCAAGAGTTTTATATCACCATCACCAATTGAATCGCCTTTTGTAATCAATTTACCAATCATCTTAAAGCAAAAGAAGATCCCGCTTCCAAGTAATGCGGCCATAACATAATCCCAATAAGGAAGAGGGCTTATCCATATTCGGAGCCCAGCAAATAGAATAATTCCGGGAATTGTGATTTTATCTGGAATAATCATATGTCTCCAATCGCAGATGCTTATCGTGATCAGGGCTGCAAGGAATGGAATAGCTATAATCCATTCTAGTGATAAATCCATCGTTGCACCCATGAGACCGAACGCTATCGCGGCACAGAATCGAGACGAGAGGGAAGAGACTACTATAGGAGTACCATTTGGTGCATAGCGCATGGAGAAAGAATTCATCCGGCCACCCGATAAAAATCCAAACGCAACAGCAGCGAGAAACATTAGAGTTGAAAGAATTATAGCAAAATCCTCCTTGTGTTAAATCCTTTGTCAATTCCATGATTGGGCGTATTGCATGTAATGAAAAATTGTAATATGAGCGTTGTATCAAACTTCATTTTTAATGCTCTCTATTATTTGTATCCTCGAACCCTGGAAGCACTACGAAATCACTCACATCATTCTCTTTGTTAATGTCCCGGGATAAATAATTATCTTCCGTAGTCCGACTCGTGGAATGATCAAGTGTTTTGGCGATTTTATCAACAGGAGCTCCACTGTTATAGGCAGAGCGGGCAAAATAGTGACGGAAGTAGTGAGCGGTCGTTTTCCCATCTCGTACAGTCTGGAAATTTGCTTCAGCCAGCTTCTTCGATACAGTGGCGGATAAGCTTGATAGGAGGTAATGCTTTCTGTAACGGTTAGGATAGAAGGGAGTCTCGTCATTGGGATCAATGGCAGTAGATAATCCAAGTCGCCGGCGATACTCCTTCAATACCTGCAGGACGAAATCCTTGATGTGTGCATGCCGTTCTCCATCTCGCTTTGTCTTTGTACGCAAGTAGTATTTATTCCTAATGGAATCAAAGTAAAGATCCTTCCATAGAGGTGTAATAATTTCATTAAGCCGTAAACCAGTACTGGCCAGTATAAGCAGCAAGGATAGAAATTTGGGTTCATTGGAGTAATATTGAAACGCACTTTGCAAGGAAGATTCAGAAATTTCACGATCAGGTATCTGGTGCTTATCTAACTTGACGCCAATGAGTCCGCGTGTTAAATCGATTTTTAAATAGTTTTCGTTAAAACTCCATGAGAGGAAGCCGGTTAAAATGGTAATTTTTTTTGCTTGAGTTTTCGTCTTGGGATACCGGTTGGAAATCCACTCCTGGTATGCTTCAATTTCCCCCCGCTTCATTTCTCTGATATCTTCAATTCCTTGTTCGAATGTATATCTTAAAAACTGGAGGAGCTCGCGGACGTATTCCTTTTTGGTGCCTACCTTACGGCTGCCGTTCTTTCGATGAATGTATAAATACACCATGCCGATATTAGAAACCTTGCTATAGTCATAATCACCAAATTCATTTTCACTTTCTGTTATGTAGGATCTGACAACTGGAAATACGGACTCATCCAATAATTTATTTGGCAATGAAGAATCCAAGAAAAAAAGTGAAGCAGGCTTTGCAGTATTCGAGAAGACTAGAGACATTGAATTAACATTCACCATTGACTCTCCTTATCTAACTAATATATATACAACTATTATAACAAAAATAGTTTTAGAAAACTTCTAATATTGAGATATATGCTTCAGAAGAGTCTAAACAAAAATAATAGATAATTCGTTTTGATTAAACGTAACTATTGAATTTATATTGATATATAAGTAAAGTGTTAAAGTACAACTGAACCAAACATGAATTTAAAAAGTAATATACATTATACGGAAGTGAGAATCCATGATACAATAGTTGTATATTAACTAATATACAACTATTAAGGGGCTGTA
>NZ_JBFUHJ010000672.1:0-2152 GCF_056402455.1 Paenibacillus sp. P4_A7
CTATTGCGCCTACCCGTCCTTCTTCGAACCATTTATTCGGACGCTCTTTAACTGTGATCGTAAAGTCCTTTACCGCTAAATCTCCATTGCTGTCGGTTACTTGTACAACGAATGAGTATTCTCCCGGTGCACAATTGATGCTTATAATGCCTTTTCCGCTGTTTAGATTGACATTTCCGTTCTCTAATCCATCAGCAAAGGTGCCGTCCGTCTTTAATTCCAAGCCATCAGGCAATTCACCATCAATGATTTCCCAAGTATAACTTGGCGCGCCCCCGCTAGCCATAAATTGGAAGGCCGAAGCGGCAACTCCGAATTTGTTAGCCGATGTAGATTTATTCCATACATATGGCCATTCTTTGTAGCCAATCGGCATATTGTTGGTTGGCTTTGGAGTTTGAAACGCATCGTCGGTCGACAGACCTTGGGTCACGATTTCGAATGCATCGGAATCGCCTTTTACGGAATGCACAAGACCATCCAGCTTATTGCCGTTAGCGTCCGCGACTCTCCCGTAAAATCCAAGATAGGCGACATTCTGATCTTGCCCTATCGGAACATTGTTTGCGTTTACATCTTCAGTATAGGTATGCTCGATTTGAATCATCAGCTTATTCCATCCCTGCATCAACTGGATGGCCTGTTTGGACAAATCCTTATGAACTTCCACCGGCGTGGTCGGTTCGGTAACGCACATGTCGTTGACATACAGCCTATACGAACCGCTGGCACCGACATTGAAATACGCTTGCTGCGCTGCCGGACTGTATACATAGGTGTGAGCGTATACATATTTGTTCTGTGTATCCATGCCTTTCTTCACCGTATAATAGCCGTATAAATCCTGGTAATCGTCGTAGTTCCGGTTATATAATCGGTCGTCAAAATATTCCCATGCTTGGCTTTCGTCTCCAAGGCTTAACGGCTGGCCGATTGTCGGCGTTATCGCAGCGGCCCCCTCTACTATAGCCGACTTGAAAGGACCAGATATCAGCCATGAGTTAATAAACGGTGCATTAGTGGATTCCTTACTTTTATGAACCATTACTTTTTTTCCTCCTTTACTTTTAACTGCAGCCTGAAGTTCCGATCTCCAGAAATCTCTAAAGACATCCCCCTTAGCTTCAATATTTGAATTGTATTTTTTTCGTCAATACCGTCCTAAACATTACATTTATAACATGATTTGTTTTTAGATACAACGCTACATTTTCAGTAAATAGCGGATCCTCAGTCCACTCAGCCTTCCACTCTTGCAAACCAACAAAAAAGAGCCCAATTCCACAATGGAATTAGACTCTTCGGCTAATTCACTTCTTATCTACTTTCCAAGCATCCAATTGCTTTTGCTTCTCAGCGATGATCTTATCTGCACCTGCCTCTTTTAATCTATCAATAAATTAGGCAAGTACTTATTTGGATCTATTGATCCTGTAGCTATCGAATAATAAAGTTCGTCTATAATAGCGTCTGTGTTTGCTTTTTCAGACTTAACCGCTGTGAAATCGAATACAAAGCCTAATGCATTTGAAGGTGTTGCGTTTTTATTTAAATCGACCCGCATTTCAATAAATTTATTGTCTATTTCTCTGCCTTTAGGATCCCCATCCGACAAAAACGAGTTGCCCATATATCCAAATTCCCAAGCGGAAAATAGTATGTAAGCTCTACTAGCGGCAATTCTTCCTTTGAATCTGGGGTAACCGTTTGAACTTCATTTTTATCACCTCAGGTGTAGAATCAGGTGTAACGGTTGCTGCAGAATTGGAATCCCCACAGCCTGAGAGGATAACCGTGAGAGCGAAAAATAGGGCGATGACAACACTCAGCGTTTTTTTGTTTTGATCAATGCAATGACCTCCTTACTTATTTATTGAATCTCTACACCAAAATCATCTATAGAAACGACTCAATAAAAACAAAAATTCTCTAAAAAAGTTCTTGTTTCATTAATTCGCGACGATATTGATGTATGTTAGAGCTGAATAGATTTTGAAATGTTAATCATTACATAGCTAATTGTAAGAGGTTTTAACGGTATCGTCTTTGTGTGACGTGATCGTATTAGTTATATAAACTGACTAAATATAAAAGTGGCTTAACCTCTTGTGTAAATCCAAACAAACAACAAACTGGCATCCAAGTTATAAGG
>NZ_JBFUHJ010000673.1:0-2151 GCF_056402455.1 Paenibacillus sp. P4_A7
CTCTCTCTCCTTACATATAATCCTGATTTCTCGGCTCTAAGCTTAAAGTCGTAGTCCTTCAATAATTCTTTGTTCTGAAGTTCATCCGGGTCATTCTTAGCCATAAATTTCAGCTCTAAGAAAATAGACTCTCCTTGCTCGGTTAAAGGATTAATCTGATAATGCACTTTATAAATATCCCGAAAACTGTGTACATCCCCCGTGGAAGCGATCGTATAAAGACTTGCCRTCAGCATGATAAATAGCAAACTTATAACGAACATACCGGTAAAAGATAATAATAGCTTAATACGAATCGACATAATCTCACCCTTATACAAGCCAGTTTAGTTAGTCCAAATATTAGCACATGTTGGTACCATGATTAAATAGTACTTCCGCATTTGGAAATATGTTGTAAACTAAAGACATCAACATATTATCATTTCGGGAGGCTTTCTAATGGAAACTAGTCATGTTCGCAAGCCAGCTAACTTTTATCGTCGTCGCAATACCCCTACTTATACCTTTATGGCCTGGGCGGCCTTTATTATCGCTTGCGGATTTGAGTTTATCGGGATTTACACACTTGAGCAGCCTATGTCCGTTCAAGGCTATTATGCGGTAACTGGAGTTCTTCTGATCATAACGTCCTTCCTCCTGCAAAAGGTAGCAAGGGACAACGATGAAGACAAATTTCTGAAGGATTACAATCCAAGCTATCGAGCTAGAAACACCGCTGCTTTCTCCTTCATGGCATGGGCAGGCTTTATTATCGCGATCCTCGCTCAATATATCGGTATTTACACACTCGAAGAGCCCTTATATGTGAAAGGCTATTATGCAATTGCTGGCGCCTTTCTGATTGTCGCTTGTCTCGTTCTACAAAAGACGATTCGTGATAATGAAGAAGATAAATTACACATGAACACGAATGAAGAAATAGATGCCTAACTGAAACGCACTCAAAAACCTTTCGCTCTTACAAAAGAGCGGGAGGTTTTTTTTGTTAAATGTATCTATCTAGAGCTTTAGGTTATCCTAAAAATGCCATTTCCTTTTCAACCAGAAAAACCACTAATTACGAAGGATAGGATGATTATCGATGTTTTCATTACTAAAGCTATTGATGAGAGGTAACAATTCCAAATATCGAAAAACAATCAACAAACCAGCTTCCGTTGATGCTGTTCCTATTAAAGATGATTTATCGGCTAACATCAAACACCTTCAACAAATTTTCAATCTAGCTCCCGATTTTTTTATTCGGAAGTTTCAAAAGGATCAGCAGGAAGCTTCTGCAGCACTTGCTTATATAAACGGTATGGTTGATATGACCTCTATTGACAATAATATTTTGCAGGAATTAATCCATAATGCTCCCGATAAGCAGTTTGAAGTGAACGAAGCGGTGAGTGTCGGGGACTTTCGTGTGGTATTGGACTTGAATCTGGTTGAAAATGCAATACTCCTTGGAGATAGTGTACTTTTTGTCGATGGCCAACCGAAAGCTTACATCTTTGATACGAAAGGATGGCCGCAGAGGTCGATTGAAGACACTAAAGTTGAAGCATCCCTTCGAGGGGCACATGTGGGCTTCGTGGAAACCGGTGGCCAAAATATTGCATTAATTCGCAGGTATATACCACACCGTGAATTGAAAATTAAGGAGCAAATCGTTGGGGAACGCGGTAAAACTAAGGTTTCGATCCTATATTTAGATGACGTGGCCAATAAGGATGTACTCAAGGAACTAGAAACACGAATTAAACAGATTGATGTAGATGCCATCTGTAATACAGGGGAGTTAGTTGAATTCATCGAGGATAATCCCTACTCGCCTTTTCCACAATTTATATTGACTGAAAGACCTGACAGTGCAGCTTCCCATATCCTTCAAGGAAGGTTCGCTGTCGTTGTGGATAAGTCTCCAACTGTGCTGATTGCTCCGACAATCTTTGTATCCTTTTTTCAAAGCGTGGACGATTACAGCAGCAGATGGCTGATCGCTTCTTTTATTCGGCTCCTGCGGTTTTTAGCCTTATTTATTGCTTTGTTTCTTCCAGCTGCATATATTGCGCTTATTTCTTTCAATTACGAAGTTATCCCTTTACAGCTCATTTTGTCGATTGCGGAGACGAGAACCCGCGTTCCGTTCCATCCGATTATGGA
>NZ_JBFUHJ010000674.1:0-2138 GCF_056402455.1 Paenibacillus sp. P4_A7
AAAATGCGGTCCGAGATCGTCATTGCTTCCTCCTGGTCATGCGTTACGAAAATCATCGTCATCCCCAAATCTCGCTGAATGCTCCGAAGGTCGCTCTGCAAGCTTTTTCTGATTTTGGCATCGAGCGCGCTTAGCGGCTCGTCCAGAAGAAGGATGTCAGGTTCGGTGACAAGCGCTCTGGCGAGGGCGACACGCTGCTGCTGGCCGCCGGAAAGCTGATGCGGATAAGCCGATTCTTTGCCGGACAAGTGTACCAATTCTACCGCTTGCTTCACCTTAGCAGCAATCTGTTCGCGCGCTAGCTTCTGCATTTTCAGCCCGAAGGCGATGTTGTCAAAGACCGTCATATTAGGAAACAGAGCGTAGGATTGAAACACCATGCCCACATTCCGGCGCTGCGGAGGCAGCTGGGAAATATCTTTCCCGTTCACGCGAATCGTCCCGCCATCCAGCGTTTCGAGTCCGGCTATGCAGCGCAGAAGCGTGCTCTTTCCGCAGCCGCTCGGTCCGAGCAGGGTGACGAGTTCCTCTTTTTCTACGCTCAGTGAAACCTGCTGCAGAACTGTGGATTTCGCGTATCGCTTAAACGCCTGATCGATTTGTACATAGCTCATTTCGCATTCTCCTTGATTTCTACTTTCTTCCGGAAACGTGTACCCAGCCTCAGCATCAGCCAGGAAATGATCAACACGATCAGGAAGTATGCTATCACAATGGCACTCGATATATGGCCGTTTTCATTCATCCGTCGCATCAAATAAATTTGGATCGTTTCATAATGCCCGCCAATGAGAAAATTGGCCATGACAAACTCGCCGATCAAGATCGAAAACGATAACAGGGCGGAAATCAAAATTCCATTTAAAATATTCGGTGCGATGACAAGTAAAAATGCCTTGATTTTGCTTGCCCCTAATATTTCGGCTGCTTCCATGAGCCTCCTGGCGTCAATGGTGCGTAGGCTGTTTCGAATGCCTTGATACACATAAGGAATAACGAGTACGTAATACGCGCCGACCAGGATCCAGATCGTTCCGGACAACACGATGGGGCCGCTCGAGTACACCTTGATCAATCCAACGGCGGCTACCACGCCCGGTACGGCGAAAGGAATCATTGCAAGTGTTTGCAACAAACGTTCAAGCTTCGGTACATACATGAAGACGACGAATACGGTCAGTGACATAGTCGTCACACTCGCGGCAATTGCGATGAGCGATACCGTCATCGTTCTCCCGACGGCCGACAGGAAACGCGAATCTGTAAACAGATCCCTGTACCAGTCAAGCGTATAGGAAACCGGGAGAACCGTATGGCTCCAATCTTTGGCGATCGAGTACATGAACGTAGCCGCCAAAGGCAGCATTAGATAAAGAATCGTTGCGAAAACGACGAGATACGAAATCCATTTTTTGTTCATGTCAAATCTCTCCTGAACCGCCGCATCAGGCGTTCGTTACACCACATGGCCCCGACCATCAACAATGCCAAAATGACGGCGAGCGCGCTTCCGAGCTGCGGCTGAACGGCTACGTCTCCGGCTACAAGGGAACTGATGCGGATCGTCAACAAGTTGTAGTTGCTACCGACGAGCGCATAAGCAGTTGCGTAAGTTCCCATCGCATTGGCGAACAGGATACTGAATGTCCCGGCCACGCTGGGCAATAGTACGGGCATTCCGACATGCCGCCAAAATTGAAACGGTGACGCCCCGAGCAATGCGGCGGATTCTTGCCAGTTCTTATGAATGCCCGAGTAGGCCGGGTAGAGCAGCAAAATGGCCAAAGGAATTTGAAAGTAAACGTAAACGATGACAAGACCGCTCCAACTGTACAAATTGAACGACTCAAACAGATTCAATCCCCATTCTTTCAACAGAAGCGTAAAAAGTCCACTGTTTCCTAGCAAAATAATGTAGGCAAACGCAAGCGGTACGCCGGAAAAGTTTGACGTCAGATTGGAAAACGTAATTACGAAGGTTTGAATTTTTTGCGGCATTCGCGTAATGGAATACGACACTATCAGAGCGATGACCATACCGATAACACTGGAATATAGCGAAATGAGCAAGCTGTTGACCATGCCTTTGGAGTAATAAGGACTGGTCAAGGCGGTTTTATACTGCTCGAGTGTATAGG
>NZ_JBFUHJ010000675.1:0-2135 GCF_056402455.1 Paenibacillus sp. P4_A7
AACTAAACTCAACCATTTCTTTATCAAAAATTATTGTATCGAAAAAAGCAAGATATTTAGCCATAACCTCTGGACTTAAACCCTTTTTAAAAGCAAGCATAGCTCCACTTACAGGATTTCCTTGAGTATCACCAAAATCTCCGTTAGGTCCTTTAGGATGATTGACCAATGTCACTTTAGCGCCAGGCGTTACTTTATTTAAATCATTACTAAATGGCGCGGGACCGAATACAGGAACGATCTCCCAGAATCCTCTATTAATAAACCCTGCTTTAGATGCCACAAACTTCTCTACAAGAAGCTCCYATTTAGTCATTACAACAAATTCCGGATCAATTATTTCTTCTTTGAACCATTGGCTCAATACTTCCAAAGCTTGCTTCGCTCCAGGCTCGATTTCACCTGCTACGATCTTGCCATTGTTTTCGTACATAATTCCAGGATAGACACCGTACGCGCCAAATATAGGACTAAACATGTTATTAACGCTATCCTTTACGATTGCGAGACTCCAACCATACGTATTCTTATTCCCATCTTTGTCTGGGTCATCATTCCTGAAACGCAGTAAGGCTTCATGCAGCTCATCGATTGTTTCCGGAAGTTTGGTTATACCCACATTATTTAACCAGTCCTCACGAATCGCATTTACATAGGCAAATTTCGAAATGGGAGAAATTAAGGGTAGCCCATAGTTTTTACCATCTCTATCGGAGTAGCTAAAGGGATGTTCTCCAACGTGTTTCTTATAGTAGGCCAACAAATTCGGTGCATGTTCAGCAACAAACTCTTCCGGGATTYCTGCCAAAAGGTCCTGCTTAAAGTATTCATTGTAGTCAGTTAGCGTCAAATTAGTAAAATAATCAGGAGGGTTCCCAGAGAGAATTTCCAATTTATAATCGTCTGTATAGGTGTCCCCTTTTCGCGATAGTAGTGTAATGTCAACACCTAATTGATCTTCCAGTTTCTTTTTCAATACGCTTTTATCACTATTCGGATAATTTTCCAGATCCCAGAGTGATGTAACTAATTTCACTTTTTCTTGAGGGGCTCCTGTTTCCGTTTGAGTAGTTCCAGCAGTCTTGTTAGTTTCCTTGTTAGCTTCATTTGCTGGTCCGGAGCAAGCTGAGAACAACGCAGTTATTAATCCAAAACAGATTAACAAAATACTTCTTTTTACCCTAATTGACATTTTGACCACTCCTTTGAAATATTTCATAATAGGCAAACAGAATGCCTAGAAATGATCAGGCTACTCTTTAACCGCACCAACTAGAATTCCTTTAACAAAGAATCTTTGAATGAAAGGATATACGATGAGCATCGGAATAATGGAGATCATGATGATTGTGGACTGGAGCTGCCGGCTTGAAAAGTTGGAACCTGTTGTTGATCGTCTTGCCAGCGCCTCAATGCCTTGTGTTTGGTTCTCAACAAGAATTCTGCGAAGAACAACCTGCAGCACGTAATTATCCGGGTTCCTTGTATAGATCATAGCTGAATACCACTCATTCCAATGACCGACAGCAACCCAGAGCCCTACTGTAGCCAAAACCGGCAAGGACAGGGGCAGAACTATCCATAAAAATATCTTTGAATCGGAAAAACCATCCACCTTAGCAGATTCCTCCAAGGATACAGGAACATTCCGAAAGAAAGCCACCATAATATAAATGTTGAAGCCACTGACCATTCCTGGAATCACCAAGGCCCATATCGTATCTAACATACCTAAATTTTTAATAAGCAAATAATTGGGAATCAATCCACCRCCAAAAAGCATTGTGATGAGTATGATAACAATAAACGACCTTCGCAGCGGAAGCTTTTTTTTGGATAACGCATAAGCGCCCATAGAAGTGAATGCCAAGCTTAACAATGTGCCAAGCCCTGTACGGATGATGGTGTTTTTAAAACCTATCCAGATGGCATCGTAATGAAAAGCAATTTTATAGGATTCAAAAGAAAGATTTTTTGGAAAGAAAATAATTCGAGACGAAGTATCACTTAATGAGATACTCACTTGGTTAATAAAGGGGTAGAGAGTAATGAAGGCTAGGAAAATGAGTATGGCATAATTAAAAACATCGAAAAAATTTCCCGCAATACTTGATTTATATCTCATTGCTTCATCC
>NZ_JBFUHJ010000676.1:0-2122 GCF_056402455.1 Paenibacillus sp. P4_A7
GTGTATCCATGCTAAGTCTTCACCTAATAGATAACCATACTTTGCTTTCACTAGATCAAAAAGTAATAAAAGAAATGGAACGACCACTATAGTTTTAAAAAATATAGAAAGTTCCCCTCGCATTTTACCCTCCAAGCCCTCCAAAATATTTATTTTCAACCTGTTTCACCACAATAAGAAAAACGACAGAACTGGCCGCAGCACGCAGCACTTTTAGGAAATCACATAAATATGTTCCATATAGAATATTACCGTTAAATTAATGGTTAAACCGCTTGCTTGGAGTTGATGGTAACTTAGTTTCAAATTGTGATACTAATAGTAGTTATAATGGAATTCATGATGAATTAGTTTCACCATTTGAAGCTAAATCACCGGAAAGAGCACACGAATCGAGCTAACTCAGCAATTAATTTCATTCACTGAAACTAAATCGATTCCCACCCTCTTGCGGCCTCATTTAGTTGCAAATATTGAAACTAACAACAACTGGAATATATAGCCACTACCTACAGTTTACCATGAAACCATTTGATGGAGGTGAAAACAAAAAAGGCTATCAACCTACCTCATTCTATTTGCATCAAATCCTTTAATTACTATGAAAAGCATACAAAAAACAGAGCAAAGGAGGTCATACCACACCATGCTCTGTCTCTGTTATTAAAAATCCGTTATGTACCTCGATAATTGCAAATCTAGCAAAATCATATCGTGATGGACAGCCCGGTCGTAGCAAAAGTCATTCTATCCGTCAACAAATACGACTTTCTAAAATCTATATCATGGGACATATGAGTCAAAACCGTCTTACCGACTCCCCACTTCTTTGTCAATTCAATGGCTTCGAGCACATCATAGACGGACCGTGTTTCGTAAGGAAACGGTTCATGGTAGAAGCTAGTTCCCAGAATCAGCAAATCTAAACCATATAACGGAGCCTGCTGCTCTTCCGTTAGCCCAATGGAATCGGAGMAATATGCCCATGTATACCCGCTTTCTGTATGTTCGAACCGAAACGCATAGGCGTAACCATTTTTCCCGTGATGAACACGCCAGCTAGACGCTTTCCACTTGCCAATATTAATCGTCTGATCGAAGGAATGAAAGGTAATCTGGTTTTCAAGCCAAGGAAAGCGTTCAATAATTTCGACAATGACCTCCGTTGGAGCATAAGCCACTCCCCGCTTCTTCATCCATCGACAAGCGTCAGCCCACTCTACCAAGCCACCAATATGATCAAAGTGCGCGTGTGTAATGAGCATCGTGTCAATCGTACGAAGCTTAGCTGCTTCCATTTGTTTTGACCAATCAGATCCGCAATCGATCCATATCGTCCCGGCATCAGTATCTTCCATTTGCAATGAAGAGCGTAGACGACGGTTAACATAAGTAGTTCGAGCTTCTTCACATACATCACAATTACAGTAGACGCGCGGCACACCCATGGAATCACCCGTGCCCCTAAATGTTAGCTGAGTCATAAAGGAAGCAGCTCGACCCGTTCTAATCCCCGAATATGATCCATCATAGCAAGCCATTCCTTCGGTTTATTAGGCAGAGCGGAGTAATAGATCTCTAAAAAGGAAACAACGAGCGTAGCATCTATAACCGACATCTCCTCATCCTTCGGCAAGAAACAGAAATCAAGCTCAGACACGGCTTGCCCTTCATGATCCCAAGACGGATGTACATACGAAATGTTTAATTTCTTATAGCCTATATGCGATAGTACTTCGCGGCGCACGATTGGATTCATAGGTGAAACGCCACCAAATTCATGCCCCTCCGCACGATACGGATCATATACCTCAGCGAACATACCTAGTGGCGTTGTTCCCGACAGTTCTGCAAGTCTCTGAAGATCAACTTCACGATTGCGTAGCAGAAATCTGCCAATACCAAGAGATGGCTTTCCGATAATCGTAAAATCAGTCATAGCAACTCGTAGATCCGGATAGTAGCGGTATTCCGTCGAACCGACCACTTGTCCTTCTTGAACGGCTACATAAACATGAATGGTTGGATCTTCAAGAGGCTCCTTCCATAGCTCATAGGCAAGCACCTCTTCAGGTGGGAAGATCGTTTGCAGCAGCTGATGCAAAGCGCTAAAGTATTGGTC
>NZ_JBFUHJ010000677.1:0-2115 GCF_056402455.1 Paenibacillus sp. P4_A7
AACACCCTTAAAATCTCATCGTCATCCCAATGGGCTTTTCGAATGATAACTTTAAGGGTGTTTTTCACTCCTATTAAGTAATTACTTGTACCAAGGATTCAAATGGACTAACACTTCCCCAACATCACTATGGTTTTTCATTATGGTCTGCTTAATTTCTTTGCATATATCGTGGCCTTGTTGAATCGTCAAACTTCCCAACACCCCCACCCTGACGTCTACCAAAATGTAATGTCCATGTTCCCTCGCTCTGATCCTATCAATTCGCTTTACTTCTGAAATACTAAAAATAAGTTCGGCATATTCATTCATCTTTGCTTGATCGATCGTTTTATCCATAAGGATGTCAACAGCTTCTTTGGCCATATGAATCGAAAGTTTTAATACAAGAAAGGATACGATAATTCCTGCAATTGGATCACCATAAGATAATATGGATACATCATATTTGTCACCAAGCAAGCCTAACCCAATACCAACAACTGCAGCGATAGATGCATAAACATCCGCTAAGTGATCATAGGCTGTTGCAATTAAGCCTTTGCTGTTAGCCTCTCTCCCAATCCTAATGGTATAGACATATAAACCTTGCTTCCAGACAAGTGACAGAATTGCTGCTATCCAAGCGATTACACTTGCCTGTGAAGACTCATGAAATAATGAGCGAATCGCCTCTAAGCCAATATATATTGCCGCTAATCCTAAAATACTAGCAACAACTCCCGAAGCAATAACCTCGGCTTTGCCATGCCCATAGKGGTGATCCTTATCTGCCGGCTGCTTGGAAATTCGCATGGAGCTAAACGCCGCGATTGTTGCAATAACGTCTCCTGCATTATGAATCCCGTCAGCTAATAATACTGGACTGTGAAAAAAATAACCAACAACTACTTTAATAACGGTTAATATAGCATTGCTTACTAAGCTAAGCCACATTGCAAATGATGCTTTGTTTTTCCCTGTATTCACAAATTGTCCTCCAACCATATTTCTTGCACCAAGGAAACAAAAAAACCTCAGCCTTCCTAGGCTGAGGTTTACTAATTTTATTGGAATGGTTCCTTGGTTTAAAAAAATAAATTTTCATTTCAATCATCTCCAAAAACAAACGTTTGATTATTTTAGCACTTTCCAACTCACATTGCAATGAAAAAAAGGTCGCGATTTACGCGACCTTTCGTTCTTTAAGTCTATCAAACTTTTTGTCTTCTATGAATTAGAACTATTTAAAATAAGCTTCATACCTTCAATCTTAACTTGGTCCATACGAATGACCCAGTTTTTGAATGCCTCGTAGGTATTATCTGTAAAATCGAACAGCCGTTTCATATCCATAATGACCTGCTTCTCATCGTCATTAAAGTCACCGTCTGCGTATACCAGCAGTAAAATTTCCGCAAAAAAGATATGTTTAATCTGTTCGTCCTGCAAATCTCCGATAATATCAGAGATCTCTCTAACCGTCGAGAAATCTTGATCCGTCCTATGTATGTTCAACTCGTCCATAAATGCATGAAGAAAACCGATTTCCTTCTGATTAACAAATCCGTCAACATTCGCTGCCAGAAACGCTAGTTCGAGGAACGCTTCCTTATGTTCTTTTTTCTGTATAAAATGTAAAAACATAATACCCACTCCTCAGCTGTATTATTCTTCCAATAACCATTTTTGTTTGAATGGACTGATCTGTGGGTAAAAAGCGATAGACATTAAAAAAGGGAGTGTTTCCAATGAAAAGCGGATCAAATAATATTGAAATCGAAGAACGTCATGTAGAAAAAAAATCAGATTCCAGCGTTGTAGCCGCGACTTTCATCAAGTATGCGGCATATATTATCATCTTCTTTGGCGCTTTGTGCTTCTTGGTTCGTTATGTATTTCCTATGTTCTAAGCAAAAAACATAACAAAGCTGTCGGGTAAAATGTCCTGACAGCTTAGCTTATTTTTAATAATTTTTAATAGCTCGTCCTTTATCATCGATGCTGAATTTCGCTTTTCTACCTACCGCATCTCTCTCCATCACCAATACTCTTGATGAAGGATCAGAAGCATCTATCGTTGTCTTCCAGCCCTCTGTATTAACAAGCTCGAAGATTTCATCTAATTCTTTATCC
>NZ_JBFUHJ010000678.1:0-2098 GCF_056402455.1 Paenibacillus sp. P4_A7
TATGTAGGTTGGCATATTGTTAGCCATCTCATACGAAGAAGGTGTTCGATTCATATTTAGCATTTATTTGAAAATTTTAACGACCATTTTATAAAATACGATTCCTCCTGAGGGAGTGTGATTGAACATAAGTGTTTGATGGGGGAGAGAGTAAGTAAGAAGAGTTGTAAGCGCGATTATCGATCTTACAGCACCCATGATCGATCAAATTAGGTGTCGTAAGCTCGATTTCTGGTCTTACAGCTCGGAATATAGTAGTTTGATCCGAAAAAAGGCGTCTGTAAGCACGATTTTTGATCTTAAGCCCTCCAGAACGTGGTGGAGAGTAGGCTGTTAGCGCGATTTTCGACCTTAAGGGATGGTTAGTGTGTTGTGTTGTAAGCTCTGTTGATGTGTATCTTGATGAGGTGTGAATATAGGATGTAGTGAGCTTGCAAGCTCTGTAGGTACAGGTGAGGTCACGAGTTAGCGCAAACAACACGTAAAGGGCTGCCCTAAAAGTAGTCCTCTACTTTTGAAGCAGCCCTTTTACGTATTATTAATTGACTAACAATCGTTTATTCAACGAGTTCCCAAGTTGTATCCGTGCCGGTAACTGGACAATAGAGAAATTTTTCTCCCTCACGGAATTCACTGCGTCTGCCTGACTCAGAAATGTAGTTCCCTGTGCGTTCACAAGTTTCTCCGGTGCGATAAGAAGTTTTTGTATTACTCATAGTAACTGACACCTCTTTCAAAGTTTTGCAGGTAATCTTGGATAGGGTTATTACCTGCTTGTTCTTATATAACCACTTTATACATAAGTGAATCACCACAAAAACTAACCTTCAGTTCCAGTAACCATTTCGCGATATTTTCCAGGAGTAATACCTTCTTGTTTTTTGAATACACGGATAAATCCTGTATCGGTTGCATATCCGACCTTTTGCGCGATCTGCAGCATGGTTGAGTTAGATTCAGCCAGCAGCTTCTTCGCTTCACGGATACGAATATCGCTAATATATTCAGTTACGTTTATGCAATTTTGTTTTTTGAAGAAACCGGATATATACTGCGGCGTCATACCGAGGTTTTCGGCAATGGAAGTCAAGCTAAGGCCATTGTCTAAATAGTGTTCGCCGATGTATTTTTTTATATGGTCGTTCAGTATATCATTTTGATCGGTTCGAGCTTCTCGAACACTGCAGCATATCTGCTGACTTAACTTTTTGATTTTCTGATGCATTTCTAGTGTAGATTTGCTGTCAACTATATGTCTGGCAGGATCAGCCCCGTGAAAAAATTGGTTTCCATCGATATTGAGCGCATTAATCACTTTTAATATCGTACTGAGCAAATCAATAAAGAGGTACTTGCTCATTTCTGGGGTTATAACACCGGCAGCCATATTTTGTTCATAAAGCTCATCAAGCAGACTAACTGCCTGCTCGTAATTTCCACTTTTCAAATAATTCATCATTTGTAATTCGACTTCTATCGGATAGTGGTAATAGCTCCGCTCCATATCTTTAACTTGATCATAATGGATAATGGAACCCATGCCATGAATGATTCTATAATCGAGGGCGCTACTCGCTTCCCTGTAGCTTTTTCCGAATTGCTGAGTACCCGTATGGATTGAGCTGGAAACAATCGTAATTTTCATATGGAAGCGTTCTTCAATGACCTGCTTTAATTGTGAAATAATGCTATCCCTTTCCTTCACGGTCTCTTCTAATGAACCGGGAACGTTAAGCAGAAGCGCCAGTTGGTTTCGCTCCGTTTCAACCACGTAACCCTTACCCTTGATCAGTTCGCTGCTTAGATTATATATAATGAATTGGACAAGTGCCCATTCCTCTTCACGATCCCCTTTCATGAACTTACTGGAATCCTCGATCGAAATGAGAACAACACAACTATGGTCGTATGGCATCTGCACCCCCATAAAGTCCATCGTATTCTGATCGAAGGGTACGTGTCCGGTATGGCCTTTCAACAGTCGTGTCAAAAAGTGTGCACGAGCGACGGGAGCATGGCTGGCAAGCATATGCCGCATCTGTACCCCTTCCGCCATATTTTGTGCAATTGATGTTTTAATGAAATCATACTCATTACC
>NZ_JBFUHJ010000679.1:0-2094 GCF_056402455.1 Paenibacillus sp. P4_A7
TCATAATCCCGACCACAATACCTGCGCTTAATGCATTAAATATGCCCGCGCTACTAAATATCGCTTGAATCATCGGTGTTACGATACTAAGGGCAAAATAACCATATACGATCGTTGGAACACCAGCGAGCACTTCCAAGATCGGTTTAATCACTTTACGCACCTTTTTCGGGGCGTATTCTGACAAGTAAATCGCGCTTGCTAGACCAAGAGGTATAGCTACCAAGCAAGCGATAAATGTAATCATCAGCGTACCTGATAGAAGAGGCAGCACTCCGAAGCTCTTTGGCGAAATTAATGGTGACCATTTGGTTCCGAACAGGAACTCTAAAACCGGTACTTTTTGAAAGAATTGATACGTTTCAGAAATAAGTGTTACGACAATTCCGATTGTTGTGAGCACAGAAACGATTGCACATAGAAATAATAAAACGGGCATTACTTTGTTTAAAATACTGACACGCTCATTTTTGAAAGCATACGACTCTTTGGGTGCTTTTGGCGTTATGTTAGTCTTTTGCAGAGCTTCGCTTGGCATGTGGCGGCCTCCCTATTGCCTTTACAATTCGTTTACATACGTGTCGAGAAAAATGTGATGTCCGTCAAGACACCACATTCTAATCAGCAAGTATGGTTACTTAGTATTCGATTATTGAATCTTAGCAGCTTCAGTTGCATATTGATCGTCTGGAAGAGCAACATATCCCACTTCACCAGCGAAAGTACCGATATTGTTGATGTAGTATTTTGCAAATTCCTTCACTTCTGGACGCTCAAGCTCTTTGTTGCTTACGTAGATGTAAAGTGGACGGGATAGCGGTGCATATGAACCGTCTTTGATTGTGTCGTAAGTTGGCGTAACTGCCCCTTTGCCTGCTTCAATCGGCACAACCTTCAATTTATCTGCGTTCTCTTCGTAGTAAGCAAATCCAAAGTATCCAACGCCATATTTGCTGCCTGCTACACCTTGTACAAGAGCATTGTCATCTTCACTGAAGCTGATTGCTTTATCGTTGCGAATGCCTGCTTTATCAAGGATAGCTTCATTAAAATAGTCATAAGTTCCGGAATCCGCACCTGGGGAGAACATCACAATCGGCTCAGCCGGGAATGTGTCGCGAACGTCTTTCCAAGTTTTCACTGTGCTTCCAGTTACAAAGATTTTGTTCAGTTCTTCAACAGTCAGGTGATCAATGAAATCATTATCTTTGCTGACAACTACTGACAAACCATCAAATGCTACGGAAAGCTCTGTGAACTCAATTCCTTTTTCCTTACAAGCTGCTGCTTCTTCGTCTTTGATTGTACGGGAAGCATCTGCTATTGCAATTTCGCCTGCGCAAAACTGTTTGAAACCGCCACCTGTGCCGGATACACCTACAGGTACACGAACAGCTTTATGTTCTTTATTGAATTCTTCTGCAGCAGCCTCAGTCAGAGGGAACACTGTGCTTGATCCGTCAATTTTAATTTCGCCGGACAGCTTAGCTGTATCGGTAGTTGGTGTATTCGTCGATGAGTTATTCGTTGAGCCTGTATTTGCTGTTCCTTCATTCCCGCTCTTCGTATTGTTTCCACATGCAGCCGCAAATGCGAGCAGCACCACCATAGATAACATCAAAATTGCTTTAAATCCTTTTTTCTTAAACAACTGTACCACTCCTCTAGTTATATCTGATTGTTTTATTGGGTTATCTCTCCCGTGCCTCTAATACTACTAGCTGATTGTTAATCAGGTGTTCTGTTTTTGTAAACTCCATGTTAAAAATATGACTCTTGTAATTTCTTCATCTCATCTGCTACATGTATCGACTGCTGATGAGCTTGCTCGGATAACAACTCGATCCGCTGAGCACTGCTTCGATTGTCCGCCGCAGCCTTAAACAAACGGTTGAATGCCTCTCCTGCTTCACGAACATGCACTTCGCTGACAGTTGTTTCTGCTCGACCCTTATGGGCAAGCGTTGTCGTCTGCTGAATGGCAGACAGGACGGTTTGTGTTAATTTTGTAATCTCATTTGCTGAATGCTTCGTTTGAGCAGCTAACTTCATTACTTCTCCTGCTACAACTGCAAAGCCCCTACCATGCTCTCC
>NZ_JBFUHJ010000680.1:0-2084 GCF_056402455.1 Paenibacillus sp. P4_A7
CCTGCCGCAATATCTTCCTCCTGAATGGTTCCGCTGCCGAAGCTCGCAGCCAGCGCCATACTTCCGGTAAGCAGTGAAATCGCTTCTGCCGTTGAAATGACACTGCTTGTCGATTTCACCTTTTCCTTGCCGTCCACGGTCATGCCGCTGCGGAGCTCAYGGAAGATAGTGACAACCTTTCGGATTACATCATCATCTGGAAGGGAAGCGGGTAATGAATAATTTGTGGATATTTCAGCTACACGCTTGCGAACGATATCCACTTCTGTTTCCATGTCCGCTGGCGCTGGCAGTACGATAATATTGAAACGTCGTTTAAGTGCTGCAGACATTTCATTCACTCCGCGGTCGCGCGTATTTGCTGTGGCAATGATTGAAAATCCTCGTGCGGCAGGCATCTCCCGGCCAAGTTCAGGAATTGACACTGTCTTTTCGGATAAAATGGATATCAACGCATCCTGCACTTCAGAAGCACATCGAGATATTTCTTCAAAGCGGGCGATGCCTCCTTGCTCCATAGCTCGAAAAATCGGACTCTTAATTAGAGCTTGATCCGATGGGCCTTGCGCGAGCAACATGGCGTAATTCCACGAATAGCGAATTTGTTCTTCTGTCGTACCGGCCGTTCCTTGTATCACCTTAGAAGAATCTCCATGGATAGCAGCAGTTAAATTCTCTGATAGCCAGGATTTGGCTGTTCCCGGTTCACCTATGAGCAATAGAGCCCTATCGGTCAGCAGAGTAGCTATCGCTATCTCGACCAATCTTTTATTCCCTATATATTTAGGTGTTATTTCCGTATCGCCTGCCTTACCTCCAGTTATGTAAGTAAGAACAGCTTTTGGCGAAAGCTGCCAACCGGCAGGCGTTGCGTCTTTGTCGCTATTTTTTAGCGCTTCTAGCTCAGCACTGTACAATTTTTCTGAAGGTAGTCTTAACACATTTTGTTCATTATTTTTTGTCATAATCAGTGTTCCTTTCAGGTTCAATTAGGATGGTTGTGCTGCTGCTTGATCAACAATATCCAATACTTGCTGTTTGACGCTCTCGTATCTCAATGTTTCTGCAAACTGTCTCAGTCTTTCTACATAAACGAGTGACAATTTGGATAGAAGCATCGTTTGTGATTGGTTCAAATAGTACAAGTGACCTGTCTTATCACTCTCCAAAATATCCATCAGCATTTCTGACACATGTTCATCCTTAAGGTGGTAGAGCGCCAGCAACATATCGACAGTAACATAATCTTGAAATTTCGGATGATCTGCACACTGCTTCGTAAGATATGATATGACTGCTGGATCGGGATGAAAGGCAAAACGGGTTACAAGCTCATTCTCATCTAGCTTTATCATCAAATGAACCCATCTCGGGTCCCAGGTTTCTTTTGCGGAATGACCAATTATCTGATCCGTGATATTTACTGTAATCATATTCATTGTGCGCAGTAGTTCCTTAGCAGAAGAAGTCCGTTTATTGCTAAGCTCGGGAGCGTACCGCTCGTATACCTCATCCGGTGGCAGGCTATGTACTGCAGCTCGAAAACTGTAGGAAAGGAATCTTCGATTGTATGCCTGCTGAAGCCCAACAGTAAAGGCGTATGCCTCTGGATCATCCAGATTTAGAAGCATTTGCGCCGACATATCTTGCAACCGGTCCAGCTTAGCTGTTTTTGCAGCAGGAATGGTAAGGATCTTTTGCAATAATAAAAAGAGTTCATTTGATGTATCGTCTTCCAAACATGATAAATATGAAAGGAGATGCTGCTCCTGTTCAACATTCTCCTTACCTGCAACTACCTCAGTAAGAACATCTTCCGTTTGACGAATGACACGATGGAATAATGCCTCTGACCCGCACAGCCTAACCGGCTGTACCGCCAGTTCGTAGTCTTTGGATGTCAAAGCTTGATAAAGACGATCCTGTGCTTTATTCGAGCCTAGCTTGGATAAAGCGGACAGTGCTGCACGGCGAAGTTCTTTTTTCTTGTCATCGGCCTGCTCTAGCAGGAACTGCTCTTGTTCTGGATATTGCCCAAGTAGTTCAATCGCAGCAGCCCGTACATCAACAGAGCCTTGTATAGC
>NZ_JBFUHJ010000681.1:0-2066 GCF_056402455.1 Paenibacillus sp. P4_A7
CTCCTAAGAAGTAAATTGGTTTTATTAGTATAAACGATATAACAGCCCTTCGCTAGAAGGGCTGTTAATGTTACTTCTCTTCAGTTCCGTTCCAAACCAACACCCACACACTCAACATGTGTGGAGTGTCGAACATTACAATCTATTAATGACGCGCACGGAGCATTCGTCCGACTATAAATAGCATTTGTTTTCGCGAGAAGAAACGAGACATTTGAGCAGAAATATAGTTTTTAACTCCTGGGATCACAAATACTTTTCCTGCTTGAAGCGAGCGAAAAGCCACTTGAACTACATTTTCGGGAGTGTCTCGTTTCCCGACAGAAGCTTCATCAGCCCCTACAACGTTGAAAAATTCTGTTTCCGTTGACCCGGGACATAATGCAAGAAATTGCACGCCGCGTTTTCGATTTTCCTCCCATAGAGCCTGTGTAAAAGATAATACGAAAGCTTTTGTTGCTCCATATACAGCCATATTAGGAAGAGGTTGAAATCCCGCTGTTGAAGCTACATTTATCACAACTCCGCTTTTCCTTTTCAACATTTCTGGTAAAAATAAATGAGTAAGATTCACAACAGCCAATACATTTAGCATCACTTCTTCATGTTGCCTTGAACCAGAGAGTTGTTCAAAAAGCCCATAAGTAGCGAACCCTGCATTATTAATAAGAATATCAACACTCAAACCGCGTTCCAAACATTGTTCATATAGCTTAATTGGGGAACCTTCTTGAGATAAATCTGAAACAATAACCTGCGCTTGAATACGATATTCTCTTTGTAATTTCTCAGCTAAAGCAATCAACTTATCTTCAGAGCGAGCTACTAAAATCAAGTGACTCCCTTTTGCTGCATATTCACGAGCAAACGCTTCACCTATTCCCGAAGAAGCACCTGTAATCAATGTCCATTTGTCTTGTACTACTATCATCGTATAATCGCTCCCCTTATTTTCCTTTTTGAAACACTGTTTCAACTAGAATCATTGTATACAAACTGGGTTATGAAGTCAAATGGAGCACTTGATATCACAAGACAACTGATTCGTTATTAATAAGCGTGTGCAATCCATTTATATATTGGCAATTTTCCTTACGTAACAGTAAAATAAGGTTTAGAAATGAAGGCTATTTTAGAAAACTAAAGTACTAAGGGTGTGAAATTACATGCACAATTCGTCCAAAATACCTTCCAAAGATGCTCATATCGTTACAACATACCCAAAAGCCAAACTTCAGCATGCTGAAATAGTAAGACTGAACATTATTGAAGCTGCCGCAGCCATTATGCAGGAATTCGGTCCCGAAGCCGTAACCATTCGCAGGGTCGCTGAGAAAATGGAATGTCCCACAAAAATCATTTATAACTTGTTTGGAAGCAAGGAAGGTCTAGCTAAAGAGCTTTTTCTGGAAGGGTGCAAATTGCTAGCTGCTTCATTTCAAGCGGTTCCTGAACAAGCCGATCTTGAACAGTATCTTCGCGATCTCGGGCAAGCTTATTGGGATTTCTCACGGAATTATACCAGCTACTATATGGTTATGTTTGGTGGGGCCTTTAGCGAATTCAAACCTGAAGAGGAAAGTTTACAAGCTATCGTAACGGCTTTACAACAAGTAATCACAATTATTACTAAGGCGATTGAAAAAGGGTTTATTTCCGAGAAAGACCCTATACTTGTTGTTAATCTTGTTTGGGCATCACTACATGGCGCAATTCACCTGCATTTAGGGGGGCACATACAAGATGAGGAAACTGCTAAAACCTTGTATGATAGATCCGTATCCAATTTAATTGTTACGTTCTTTAGAAGCGGCAGATAATAGAAAAACATTTTATACCAAAGTTAATAAGCCGCTAACATGRAATATTYCATGTTAGCGGCTTATTAAAGTAAGATGCTCATTAACAAGCTAAGACGTCCAAAAAGAAACTATTAGTACTTTCAGACCATAGTGTCATAACGTACTACGCCGTAGTTCATAAAAATACTGCACAATTGGATGCTTTAACTTCATCTTCTCGTTCATGTTTAAAATCCGCTTTTTTCCAACTCGTCTGTCCACCAA